>CAVDQR010000016.1:0-14463 GCA_963611065.1 Bacteroides ovatus | reverse complement strand
TATCTGATGCCCTTGTAGAGTTCGCGTCCGGCCGGTATGTCCTGCCCATTGCTCGCAACATCATCCGAGCAACCAGTCGATCACGTTGACCACCTCGATGCCCTCGTACGACCCCAGACCGAACCGGTCCAGCGTGAGGACGGTCTTGCGGTAGTTGTCGTTGATCTTCTTGTACGGGCGGAACTCCCTCTCCTTGGTGTCATCGGACATGATCGTCTGGGAGACCTGGAAGTATTCGGTGACGTCGCCGTCGGAGGCCGTGAAGTCCACCTCGTAATCCCTGTAGCTCCCGACGCGGACGACGGGGTACCTGCGGCGGAGCTCCATGTACACGATGTTCTCCAGGGGTCTGCTGATGTCCGGGGTCGGGGCCCCGCCCATCATGACCCTCCGCATCCCTATGTCCGTGGCGTAGTACTTGCCCTTGGACTGCATGATCCGCCTCCCGACGATGTCGTACCTCTCGCAGTACTCGAAAAGGTGCGCGGAGACCATCTCGTCCACGTATTTCCTGGCGGTCGGATATCCGATCCTCAGGTCCTTGGAGATGTTGTCCACGTTGGTGACGTTCCCGATGTTGGAGAACAGGTACCTGGCGATCGCGACGACCTTGCTCACGTCGCCGCCGCCCGAGTGCGCCAGGACGTCCTTCACGAGCACGGTGTTGAAGACGTCCCCGAGCTGACTGTCGCAGAGTTCGGACCCCCTGGCTGGCTCGATGACCGGGAGGGATCCGTAGCGGAGGTAGTCGTTGAACCTCTCCTCCGCCCCGCCGGGGTAGAAGGCCAGGTATTCCTTGAACGACAGCGGGGATATCTCCACCTCCACGTATCTGCCGGAGATCTTGGTGGCCAGTTCGGATGACAGCAGTTTCGAGCTGGATCCGGTGATGTAGACGTCGCAGTCCCCCCTCGCGACGAGTTCGGCCACGACCCTCTCCCATCCGTCGACGTCCTGGATCTCGTCGACGAACACGTAGTGGATGCCGTCGCCCGATATCCTGTCGCGGATGTAGTCCCTCAGACCCTTCCAGTCCATGTCCTCGTCGAGGAGGTCCAGGTCGAGGAAGATGATGTTGTCCCCCTCGTCCAGCGTATCGCGGAACTGCTTCAGGAGCGTGGATTTGCCGGTACGGCGCATGCCGGTTATGACCTTCACGAGATCCGTCTTGTCCTTGGCGCTCTCGAGCAGTTGGAGCTGTTTCTCCCTGAGGACCTTCATGATACGGCATGTCGATGAGGGTATAAAATCCTAAGTAAAGTTAGGATTTTCAGCATATTCGACGATTGTCCTAAGTTAAGTTAGGATTATTCGGATTATCAGGAAGAATCCTAAGAAAAGTTAGGATTTTCAGATACCTCTGATCGCATTGGGGTGACGATTATCTCCGGCTTCTGCCAATGGTCCCTGTATGGCGTCCAGTACCCCGCCTTCTCTATCTTGTATTTCACATCCCTCCTCCCGCGGGTCTTGGATGTGGGCGAGATGTGGAAGAAGCCATCGTCCAGCCTCCTCTTGAGATCGATGTCGTATTCTGCGCCTATGAGCATCATGGCGCCGGTCTCGAACGCGCGGTGGACGAGCTCGTTGTCATGCACCCTCCCGCCGGCGGAGTATCCGAACGCCTCGTCCAGGCAACCGAGCATGGCATCCGCGTCCCCCTCCCCCATGGCGCTGAGGAAATCCCCGATCAGGTCGGTCCCCGGAGGGGACAGGACCCTCGATATCTCCGAAGCGAAGATGTGCCTGTTCTCGAGATTCGGCACATCAGCCCACGTCAGGTGCTGGTCGTCCCTGAACCCGTCCAGGTAGCCCATCAGGACCAGCATGGACATGATCGAATCCTCCCCGCGTGTCATCGCGCGGTAGGTCATCACCGTGTCCGTGATGATCGGGGTGTGTATCCCGAGGGCCGTCTCCGTCAGCCGGGAGAAGATGCTCCAATCCATCGGGGCGAGGGCCGCGTCCATTATCGGATCGTTCCCCACATCGGTCCTGTACACCCCCGGGACGAACCCGGAGTCGACGTACCTGACGACGCTGTTCGGGTTGAAGCACGGCCCGTACCACGCGCGGGCCTCGTTGATCCTCCGCCCCTCGCCGTACTCCTTGAGGATGAGCTCCACGTCCCTCTGTCCGAAGTCGAACAGCCCTCCGAACCCGCAGGAGAAGATGTGCTTGTTGTCCACCCCGTACACGGGGGCGTAGCCGTCGAACACCATCCTCGCCGACATGACCACGGCGAATCCGAAGGAGCGGTTGTGGTTGACGTTGAGCACATGCTGCAGCATGATCTCCAGGAACTTCTCCACCTTGCCGTGCTCGACCGACGATTCCGGGATTATGACGGGGTCGTCGCAGTCGTCGATGAGGACGACCACCCTCCTCCCGTAGTGGGCGTTCAGCATCTGGCAGAGATGGTTCGGACTGAGCATCAGCCTCGCCTTGTCCGCCCTCTTGGAGACTATTGATTCGTAGACCTCCTTGGTGTCCTCGTTGAGACGATCCGATGTGCGGAGCTCCGGGTAGCTGGCGAAGAGCTCCGACATCATGTCGGCGAAGGATTCCAGGAAGGATTCGTACGTCCCGGTCCCGAGGCCCTTGAACGACATCAGGATGACCGGATTGGAGTTCGTCTCTGGGTCGTTCGGACGTATCCTGGAGATTTCCAGTCCCTCGAAGCGGTCGGGCTCGCCGGCGTACCTGATGTTGAGGTACGCGTCGAGCATGCTGAGGCACAGCGTCCTCCCGCAGCGGTGCGGGCGGGCCAGGAGGGTGATCCTCGATTTGCTGTTCAGGAACCTGTCGATGTACCGCGTCTTGTCCACATAGTAGAGGTCCCTGTCTCTCAGTTCCCTGAAATCGCTGCATCCAGCGGGCACCTTCCGCATCCCTTCCCCTCCTCCCCGATGACGGGCATCGAATCCTTCCGGACCATCGTTCGCGCATGGTCGCAGATGATAATGATGGCTATAAGCGAATGAATACTTAAAGCGTCCACATCGGCGCAACGGCACCTCCGTCCGAGCGAACTCAAATATCCGATACCGACGATACGACGGCATGCGCAAGGCCCTGATAATCTGCGGGAGCGCCCGCATGAACGGCGTCACCGACACCATGTGCAGGGCCGCCTCCGTCGCTCTGGCGGAGAGGGGGTATTCGCCGACCATAGTGTACGCATCCGACGACATCGCCCATTGCCGCGACTGCGGCCTGTGCGCCGACGGGCGCTGCGCCATAGACGACGGGATGAACAGGATCTACGAGGAGTTCGCCTCGTCGGATCTCCTGATCCTGGCATCTCCTGTCCATTTCAGCGGCCCCTCCTCCATCATCAAGACGGTGATAGACCGCTTCCAGCCCTACTGGTTCGATAAGGACATGCCGCATCCGAAGGCCGTGGCCGGATTGATATGCGCCGGGAGCGAGAAGCCGGAGTTCCGTCCGACGGTCATGGTGTTCAAGGCGTTCGCGGCCATGCTAGGCATGGAATGGCTCGGTCATCTGGAGGTTCCGGCGACGGACCGCACATGCGGCGAAGGGGCCGCGGAAGCGGTCGACGGGTTCATCGCGGGGATCGCAGCCTCAGAGGAGCGATCGCATCCCTGAATCCGAGTCCGGAGACCCTCCCGGGATCGCCTACGAACGGGATGGTCGAAGGGAACACATCGTGGATCCACTCCCAATCGCCCATGGGGACGGAATCGTCCGTGTCGACGACGCACATCCTGTAGAATCCGATCGACTCCAGCGATTCCATTATGTTGCGGAGATTTCCGCGCACCGCCGACCCGTTCCTGACGAAGATCGAAGGTATCACCGCATCCGACACGGAGATGATGTCCTTGGCCGAACGCATCCCGTCGATCAGGTGGTACGGCGCCAGCACCTTGTCCGCAGTCGTATTGAACGCATCCATCAGATCGTCCGCGTCGCGGACGCAGGTCATGAACCATATGTCCGACCCGCGGACCCTCATCCCCTTGACCACGCCCTCGCGGAACTGTCCCGACCTGAGGCTGTCCATGTCCACCACGGTCACGGCGCCCCTCGAATCCCCGCGGGGGATGTTCTCCGTCGCCCGTCCGAACGGCATCGTCCCGCGTCCGGAGGGGATGACCCCTCTCGCAGGAGGTTCGATGGCGCGGAGGCCGTTGTCGTCGCGCTCGGCGAAGAGTGCCGGTATTTCCATGCCACGGCGACAAGCGCCATCGCTCATGAACGTAACGGACGTTTCAACGGGGCCTCCGGACGGTACTTTATAAAATCCCGAGGATGGAATCGGTCCTCCGAGGTTTACCATGTCTCGGAAATACGTCTGCGAGAGCTGCGGGACAGCCGTCGAACTGGTCTACAAAGGCCACTGCATCCCTTCCTGCTGCGGAAGCCCCATGACATCCCTCGAGCCCAAGACCGAGGACCCCGCCAAGGAGAAGCACGTGCCCTACGTCACCAGGGAGGGCGGGATCGTGAAGGTCGTGGTCGGGAAGGAGACGCCCCACCCGATGACCGAGGAGCACTACATCGTCTACATCGAGATCTGCGCCGACGGCGTGCTGATGAGGAAGTACCTCAAGCCCGGCGACGCGCCCGAAGCGTGCTTCGAGACGAACGCCAAGAGCATCGTCGCATGGGAGCTCTGCAACAAGCACGGGCTCTGGAAGTGCAACCAGTGATCCCGGGTGCCGTGTGGAGACGGCATCCATCCAAACTCCTTCCATCATTTTTATACAGCTTCGGGAATCACCGTCCGTAAAAGGAAGGTGTCTCTAATGTCCAAAAAGATCATCGAGACCTCCGGAGACGACGCCAAGGCGACCGCCAGGCACGCCAAGATCGCCAAGGAGAAGGAGCAGGCCGAGGAGAAGGAGAAGAACCGCGCCTCGGACGAGTACTGGAAGGCCCGCCGCGCCAACGAGAAGCGCAAGGAGGAGATCAAGAAGCTCCCCAAGGAGGAGCAGGCCGAGGCCAAGAGGAAGCTCAAGGAGGATGTCAGGAGGAACAAGGAGCACTACCGCGCGGAGAAGAAGAAGGTCCGCGACGAGGAGCGCGCCGCCAGGAAGGCCGAGAAGGAGGCTTCCAAGGCCAAGCCGAAGGCGGTCCCCGAGGAGGCCCCCGCGGAGGAGCCCGCACCCGTCGAGGAGGCTCCTGCAGAGGTTCCCGAGACCCCCGTCGAGACGCCCGTCGAGACCCCCGCGGAGGAGGCTCCCGAAGCCCCCGCCGAGGCACCCGCGGAAGAGCCTTCCGAGAAGAAGGATTGAGCCCGAAAAGGGCGTTATCAAACCCCAACGCGCCCGGAACGACCATCCGGGCGCCTCCAGCATCTCCTGGCCTCGGGGCCAAATTTTAAGTAGGGGGGTCCATGCCCTCTTTCGTGGTCAAAGGTTCGACGGATATCCCAGAACAAAGGCTCAGACGCGCTGCATCGCAAGACGCTGACGCTGTGCTGAAAGAATACGACAGCAGGCTGGAAGGCCATTTCAACGAGGAACTCACGACATCCCGTATCAAATACGGGAAGAACACGGTGACGGACCGCAACACCCACCAGGTGCTGAAGAGACTGTACCGTTCTTTCGTCAATTATTTCATCATAGTCCTCGCGATCATCGACATCCTCTGGATGGTCCTGGATCCGGACATAATCTATTTCGTCATTCTCACGACGCTGATCCTGGTCAGCGGTACCGTGACCTTCGTCCAGGAGACGCGGAGCAGCAAAGCCGCGGCCAAACTGGTGAGCATGGTCACCACGATCATAACGGTGGTCCGCGAGGACTCCGAGATGGAGGTCGACTCCAGGGAGCTCGTGGTGGGCGACATAGTCATCCTCGACACGGGGGATATGATCCCCGCCGATGTCAGGATAATCAAATCCAATCATCTGAAGGTCGACCAGTCGGCCCTTACAGGGGAATCCAACCCCGTCAGCAAGCACAGCGCACCCGTCGACATCGACGGGAACATCCTCTCATGCGACAACCTCGCCTTCATGGGCACCAACGTCGTCGGCGGCTCCGCCGTCGCCGTCGTGGTCGCCGTCGGAGACGACACGGTGTTCGGCAACATGGCCGAGACCCTCAGCATGAAGAAGCCGAGCACCACCTACGACAAGGGTTCCAAGGCCATCGTCAGGGTCCTCCTGAGGATCATGCTCCTGATGGTCCCGCCCGTGTTCATCATCATGGTGTACAAGGGGTACACCGAGGGTACCGAGGACTACCTCATCGAGGCGGTCAAGTACGCTCTGACGTTGGCCATCGGGCTGATGCCCGAGATGCTGGCCACTATAGTTTCAACCAATCTGGCCAAGGGCGCCATCGACATGTCGAAGAAGAAGGTCATCGTCAAGGACGTGACCGCGATCCAGAACTTCGGCGCCATGGACGTCCTCTGTTCCGACAAGACCGGAACGCTGACGCAGAACCGCATCTCCGTGAAGGACTGCAGCGACCTGTACGGCAACTCCAGCCATACCGTCGAATTGTATGCGGCATTGAACGCCAAGAACCTGAGGTCCGCGACCAACCAGATCGACTGGTCCCTGCAGGAGTACGCCGACGAGTTCCTCGACGCCGAGGAAGTGGAGGCGTTCCAGTCCGTGGGCGACGTCCCCTTCGACTTCGAGAGGAGGAGGGCGACGGTCATCGTCGGACGCGGGGACGATGTGGACCTGATGATCACCAAGGGTGCGATCCCGGAGATGCTGTCCATCTCCAGCGCCTACCTCGACGAGAACCGCGACATCCAGCCCATGAACGACAGCAAGATGAACGAGATCATGGGCATGGTCGAGTGGTACAGCGCCAAAGGCATGCGCGTGCTCGGAGTGGCGTACAAGTACCTGCCGTCCGGCAGGACCGAGTTCACCTCCGAGGACGAGACCGACCTGATCTTCTGCGGATACGTGGTGTTCACCGACCCCGTCAAGCCCTCCGCCAAGGCGGCGATCAAGGACATGGCCGAGTACGGCATCGACGTGAAGGTCCTCACCGGGGACAACGAGTACGTCACCCGCCACGTCTGCGAGCAGATCGGCATCGATGTGCACGAGGTCCTCACCGGCGACGTCATCGACGGTATGACCGACGAGGAGCTGAAGGACAAGGTGGAGCACATCCACGTGTTCACCAGCCTCACCCCGGACGACAAGGCCCGTGTGGTCTCCGCCCTCAAGGCCAACGGCCACACCGTCGGTCTGATGGGAGACGGCATCAACGATGTCCTGGCCATGCGCAACGCGGATGTGAGCATATCCGTCGACACCGGAACGGACATCGCCAAGGAGACCGCCAGCATGATCCTCCTGGAGAAGGACCTCAACGTCCTGAAGACGGGAGCGATCGAGGGCAGGAAGGTCTACGTCAACTCGATCAAGTACGTCAAGATGATCGGTTCGATCAACTTCGGGTACATGTTCTCGCTCGTCCTCGGTTCGCTGCTGTTCAACTTCGAGCCGATGGGCGCCATCATGATCCTGATCTTCAACCTGATCAACGACTTCGCCTGCCTGTTCACCCCGTGGGACACCGTCGAGGACGAGTTCGTCCGCGAACCGCGGAAGTGGGATGCGGTCAATCTCAAGGCCGTCATGGTCCGCTACGGACCCATGTGCGTCGTTACCGACGTGATGTCATGGCTGTTCTTCATCTTCGTCGTGCTGCAGGGCATCACCTTAACTACGGACATCCCGGGAATCGAGACGGCCGCGGATGCTGTGCTTAGCGGGGCGAGGTTAGATACGGACTACGACGGCCAACTGATCCCAGTGGCGATCCTGTTCCAGTCGCTCTGGTGCATCGAACAGTACTGGATGCAGGTGTGGTCCATCCACATCGTGAGGACGAACAAGCTGCCGTTCTTCCAGACGTGCTCCGCCAAGATCCTGGTGGTCACCACCATCGTGGCGCTGGCCGTGGGAACGATACTGCCGTTCACCGGAGGTCTGTGGGAAGCCATCTCGCAGGCCGGCGGCCTCGAGCTGATACCCATCCCGCTGTACGCGCTCCTCTGGATGCCGTTCATCGGCGCGGTGTACTTCTTCGGCTCGCACCTCATCAAGAGGCACATGCTGAAGACGCAGGGATTCTTCGCCTGCTGAAAACGGACGGGCCGGCGGGAACCGCCGGTCCCTCCCCATTACTGCCGGGTGCTCCGGTGCTCGGCGGCCGATCCATCCTTTTCTCGTCAGTTTCGGAATCAGAACGTCCGTCGCCCGCAGGCGTTAATGGCCACCTACGGTGACCTATCCTGCGGGTCTTATCGGGACCATCGTTCATGGATAATGCAGTATATGGCATCATCGCATAACGGGCAAAGGAATAGCATGAACGCATTCCGAGCCCGGGAACCTCTCAAATAGGACCGGAAGCATCGGGGGACCGATGTCCTGGAACCCGTTCAACGATACCTACGGTCGCGGAAACAAGACCGATACGGCATATTTCCCGGCGGATTTCAGGGATCAGATCGAACAATACAAGGACGAGACGAGGGAGAGGACCGAATACAAGGAGTCGGGATACATCCGCCCCGACTACTCCGTGCTCCAGGGCCCCCGTCTCGACTATTATTTCTGGTGGAGGGCCCAGGTGGATGACGGGAACCTCCCCCAGGTCGATGCGGGATACGCATGGCTCCGCGCGGTGGAGCTGATCAATTCCAAGGACGACCCGAATGAGGTCATGAGGAGGATCGTGAACTTCGCGAAGGTGTGCTCCAAGAGCATGAGGCTGGCCCCGTTCGTCTGCAGCCTCCCGTTGGATTACGCGCTCGTGCACAACTTATCTCTCGGATCCGTGCCGAGGGAGCGCCCGTTCCCCAAATCGCAGGTGCTGCTGACATGGGACCTCACCCGCCATCCGATCCGCATGCCCGATACCGATCTCCTGCTGGATTCGGTGTTCTACAGGTGGAACGACGTCCTCAGCGTGAACGAATCCACCATGGCGGACATCGTCTGCATGTCCCTGGCCGGGATCGACGAGTTCACCCGTTCGTCCACCGGGAAGGGCGTGGTCCGCTCCACCGGATGCGAGTGGGAGATGAAGGACATCTTCCCGTACTCCGGATACGCCGACTACTCCGGCGCGAAGCATCTGAGCATGCCCTCCATCCCCCTGAGGGAGGGGCCGTTCCACGACCTCCTCGAAGCGATCGTGAAGCAGGCCGTCGCTCTCATGAGGGAGGACGGGGTCCGCGGACCGCAGGTCCCGAAGACCTTCCCAAAAGCGTACCGTAGGATAGTCGCCGCCGCGGTCGATGCGGCCGTCAACGACGATGCCTGGGACGCCAGGGTGTTCAGGAACCCCAGTCCCCCGGAGGGGGACATCTGGAGGGACGACGACCTCGAACGTCCCGAGGATGACGAGGAGGTCCATGTGGCATTGCGCCCGATCCCCAACATGGAGATCGGCACCCCTCCGATGACGACCCGCGAGATCGACTCCAACTGGGATCTGGAATCCGATGTCCTCCCGCCCTACGTCTCGTCGGGGCGCAACAAGACCTCCTACCGCTTCATGGACGAGCAGCAGAAGGCGTTCTACATCGGCTGGCGCAGCCAGGCGAGGAAAGGCAAGTACACCGACACCGACCGCGGATACCTGTGGCTGTACTGTGTGGAGCTGATCAATCACGACTACGTCCCGGACAACATCCAGGATGAGCTGGAGCGCGCCGTCGACGCATTCTACGACGCCTTCCCGCCTCCGAGGTTCCTGTTCAGGGCCGCGGTGGACCACGCCCTCCTGCACGGGATGGACACGCCCCCCGTCCCGGATGCGGATTGCTCGCCGGCGTTGGCGTACACCAAGCTCCGCTCCGACCCCATCGGACGCATATCCCCGGACGTGGCGAGGGCCCTGGCCGACTACCCGGCCCTGTCGCTGGAGAAGTACGTCAGGGGCTACGAGCGCCTGTACTCCGATGTGTTCACCGCCGCCTACCGCGCGGCGGACGTCTACTGCTACGAGAACTATCACAGGAGGCTGTACGCCATGGCCTTCGATGCGAAGTACAAGTCGCAGGTCCGTCTGTACGACGAGCTGTGGTACCACAAGAGGCTGACCGTCGACCTGACGTATCTGAGGATCGCGGGATCGGTCAGGCTGCAGGGCATCCTGGACGGGACGCTCAAGGTGTGCCTCCGTTCGGTCGGGAAGAGGATCGGGAGGACGCATCCGAGGGTACCGGAGATGGATCCCGACATGGTCGACGCGATAGAGGAGGCCATAAGCGGGGTGTTCGAGAGGATCGAGAAGGAGGATGCGGTCGCAAAGGCCCTTCGCGACGCATCCAGGATCAAGATAGACCGCGCCGCGGTGGAATCCGCGGAATCCGATCTCAGGGTGGTCACCGGCCTGATGGCCACCGAAGAGGAGGAGGAACCGGAGGAATCCCCGTTCGAAGCCTCGACCGGAACGGTCGGGGACGGTTGGGAGGCGTTGGAACTGGCCCTCGACGCCGTCGAGATGGATTACCTCAGGTACGGCAACGATGCGCTGAAAGGCACGGGACGCCGCCCCCAGGCCGTGGAGGAATCTATAAACAACAAGGCCATGGACGCCGTAGGGGATGCGATCATGGAGGACGGAACGGTTTTCGAGGATTACGAAGAGGACGTCAGGAGGATGCTCGGATGACCGAGATCCCCCGCAGGACCCTCGTCACGATGATGAACGCCCTCTCCTCCGGGGTGGTCCCGAGGCGCGGTCTCGAGTACATCGCCGTCGGCCGCAGGAAGGAGACGGAGACGTTCGTCGGGGACCTGGAGGACACCGCCGAGGGCGGGGGCTCGTTCAGGTTCATCTCCGGCCGTTACGGGAACGGCAAGAGCTTCATGATACAGATGATCCGCAACTACGCGATGGACAAGGGGTTCGTCGTGATGGATGCGGATCTGGCGATAAACCGCAGGCTGACCGGCAGCAAGGGCGAGGGACTGAACACCTATCGCGAGCTCGTCCGCAACATGGCCGTCAAATCCCGCCCCGACGGAGGGGCGATGGAGGTCGTCCTGCAGAACTGGCTGTATCCCATCATAGATTCCAACGGCTCCGATCCCGGCGCCGTCTCCGCTGCGGTCAGGAAGCAGACCGCTTCCATGTCGGGCATGATGTACTATCAGGATTTCGTGTCCGTAGTGTCGTCCTACGCGGGAGACCTGATCGCCGAGCGCGACGTCAGCCCCGCATTGAGATGGCTGAAGGGAGAGTACGACCGCAAGGCCGATGTGCGCTCCGACCTGGGCATCCCGATGCTCATCGGCGACTCCAACTGGTACGACGTGGTCAAACTGTGGGCCTCGCTGTCCGTCTGCGCCGGATACAAGGGCATGGTGGTGTTCCTCGATGAAGCGGTGGTTCTGTACAAGCTCCAGAACCGCGCATCCAGGAGCAACAACTACGAGCGCCTGCTCACCATGTTCAACGACATCATGCAGGGCAAGTCCTCGCACCTGTCCATGTACATCTGCGGCACGCCGGAGTTCATCACCGATCCGGACCGTGGCCTGTACAGCTACGAGGCGCTCAGGTCCAGATTGGTCTCGGGCAAGTTCGAGAGCGGCTACGACAACTACCTCGGGCCGGTCATCAACCTCAGACCCCTCACGACCGAGGAGGTGTTCGTCCTTCTCAGGACGCTCCGCGGCATGCACGAGCAGCGCTACGAGTACGAATCCGGCATAACGGACGAGATGCTCGAGCTCTATCTGAAGACGGTCACGGCGACAATCGGCGGCAAGGACATGGTCACGCCGAGGGAGATCACCAGGGACTTCATCAGCCTCCTGGACACGATGCACCAGAACCCCCAGGCCCGCTTCAGGGACATGGTGGAGGGGCGCATCGTCAAGGCCGACCGCGATCCCGACAACGACCTGATCGAAGACCTCGAGATATGAGCGACTACTTCTCCCGCATGCCCGATTTCCTCCGCGAGAGGATACACGCCGAAGGGTGGAGGAGCTGGCGCGGGGTCCAGGAGGATGCCTTCGAGGTCCTGTTCGATTCGGACGACCATCTGCTGATCTCCGCAGGGACGTCGTCGGGGAAGACGGAGGCGGCGATGCTCCCGGTGATATCTTCTCTCGCCACCGACCCTCCGGAAGGCGTCGGTGCGCTGTACATCGGGCCCACCAAGGCCCTCATAGACGATCAGTTCGCCAGGATCGACAGGATGCTCCGCGATTCCCGCCTGACGGTGACCGGATGGCACGGCGACATCCCTCAGGCTTCGAAGGTCAGGATGCGGGAGCATCCGGAAGGGATAGTGCAGATCACTCCGGAGTCGCTTCAGGGCGTGGTGTGCGACGGTCCGGACCTCCTGAGGAGGATGTTCTCCTCGCTGCGCTTCGTTATTATCGATGAAGTCCACGCCTTCATGGCGTCGGACCGCGGACTGCAGTTATTGTGCGAGCTGGCGATGATCGAGAAGGCGACCGGTTGTTCGCCGAGGCGCATCGGACTGTCGGCTACGCTTTCGGACATCGCGGGAGCGAAGGAATGGCTCCGCGCCGGGACCGACCGTCGCGTATCCGTCGCCACATCCGACGACGAGATCCCTGGGCGCATCGGCGTCAAATACTACAGGATCCCGGCGGGGGAGGAGGACCGCAAGCCCGTCGTGTTCTCCTACTATTCGGAGCTGCTGAGGCTCACCGACCCGTACTCCTGCATAGTGTTCACCAACAGCAGGGGCTCCGCCGAGAGGACCGCCAGGTCCCTGGAGAGGATGTCCAAGGCCGCCGGGTCTCAGAATCCGGTGAGGATCCATCACGGCTCCCTGTCCGGGACGCTGAGGAAGGAGGCGGAGGCGGACCTCAAGGGCGGGAGGCACCCGACCGTCGTGGCCACGTCCACATTGGAACTGGGGATGGATGTGGGCGGATTGGACCGTGTGGTCCAGATCGGGGCGCCGTACACGTGCTCGTCCATGCTCCAGAGGATGGGCAGGACCGGCAGACGCGGAGGCAGGAGGGAGGCGATCATCGTCTGCGTGGACGACGACTCCCGCTGGACCCCGTCCCCTCCGGGGATGTCCATAGACCTCGTGAGGGCTGTGGCGGTAGCCGACCTGGCCGTCGGGAAGGGCTGGACCGAGGCGATCCACTCCAACCCGCTTCCGTTCGGTCTCCTCTGCCATCAGATGCTCGCGTACCTCAAGGGATGCGACCACGACATCCATTGGAGGGAGCTGTCGGAGACGATGCTCTCGCTGTGGCCGTTCAGGAACATGTCGTCCGAGGAGGTGCTCGAGGAAGGCAGACATCTCCTGAAGACCGGATTGATGCAGAGGACCGAGGACGGGACGCTGATCATCGGTCTGAAAGGCGAGCCCATAGCCAATTCCAAGGGATTCGCGTCGGTGTTCGAGACGGCGACGGAGACCGAGGTCCGTTCCGGAGGCGTCGCCATCGGGACGGTGCAGAAGCGTCCGAAGGAGGGCGCCATGGTCAGCCTGGCCGGGAAGGTCTGGAAGATCACCCGCGTGGGGGACGGATGGGCGGACGCCAAGGAGGAGCCCGAGGGAACGGCGGATTCCAAGTGGGATTCCATCCCGCCGGAGATAGACGACGCGGTGATGGAGCGCATGAGGGAGGTCCTGGCCTCGGACGAGGAGTTCAAGTGGCTCGATTCGGCCGCGAAGGCTGAGTTGCAGAGGTCCCGGAGCACCTTCAGGTCCGAAGGTTACGACGACATCGTGGACGTCGGGAACGGGTACCTGATCTTCCCCTGGCTGGGGACCAGGGCGTTCGAGGGCATGGTCAGGGCTCTGAAGGACCTGGACGGCGTCGAAGTGGTGACTTACGCTTCCCCTCTGTGGATCCGCATCGCCACCCAGAAGACCTGGGGCATGGTCGAGCAGGGTCTGAGGAACATCGTCCGCGACAGCGATCCGGAGGACTTCGTGCTCCTGGAGGATGTGGAGGAGATGGGGAAGTACGAGAAGTACGTCCCCGAAGGGCTCCGCGCCAGGGAGTTCGCCGCCCACAGGATGAGCTTCGACTTCGTCGATTAAAGGTTCAGAGGCAGCGGTTCGAAGCTCTCGGGCAACTCGGGGCTCCTGTCCAGCTCATCCATGAATGCCGCGGCGAAGATCGGGTAGTGTTCCACGCCGAGTTCGTCGGTGAACACGTTGCCGTTCTCGAACTTGATGAACCTCTTGACCGGGTATATGGTGTATTTCGGATTCGTGCGCAGCTTCTTCAGAGAACCGGACTTTCTCCCCTCCCCCGATTCGACCTGGATGGCCGCCCATTCCCCTCCGAGGTTGACCATGACGTCGATCTCGATGCGACCCTTCGCATCGTCCCGCTCGAGATAGTTCAGGCAGTATCCGTACGAGGCGATCATATCGGCCACGTAGTTCTCCGCCATCGCGCCCCGAACGTCCCCGTTGAACCCGGGATCGGCGGCGAACATGGCCCTCAGGATGCCCGTGTCGAAGCAGTACAGT
>CAVDQR010000015.1:6538-14966 GCA_963611065.1 Bacteroides ovatus | reverse complement strand
CGCCTCCATTCTCAGAAATGCGGGAGACTATACTCTGGAAAGAAGAGAGATGTTCGATCACATGTCTCTGGAAGAGATCAACAGGGAGACCGCCGCATATTGCAGGGAACATCCGATTAGCGACGAGGCCCGCAGACGTTCTGATGAATACAAGACCGAGCACAACATCGAATGAAGCGACGAACGCTCAAGACGGACTGCCCGACCGCGTATGTGAAGAACGGTTCGATAGCTTCCGACAGGATCGTGGCCTCCGACAACAGCTGGGGGAAGAAACACCCCATCTGGTCATGAAGGCCCAGAACAACCATGTTGGACGAAGCAAGGGATAAGGCATACCGACGCCCTCCAGGACCCGAGATGACATACAAGACGCTGTCGGAGAGGGAGATCCACTGCCCGCTGGAATACGGCATGGACACGTTCGGAGGCAAATGGAAGCCCCGCATCATCTGCATCCTGAACGCCAAGGGGGTCCTCCGTTACGGGGAGATCAAGAAGGAGCTCGTGAACCTCACCGACACCGTCCTCTCGGATGCCCTCAAGGACCTCATCGCCGACGGCATGGTGTCCCGTCAGCAGTACGACACGATCCCTCCCAAGGTGGAGTATTCCCTCACGGACAAGGGCCGTTCGGTGGTCCCGATCCTGCAGTCCATCTGCGAATGGTCCAGCTGCTTCCATCACATGGACGATGTGAACAAGCTGCCGCAGTGCCAGACCTGCGATTTCATCAAGAATCGAGTTTGGGAGGGGAGGTCCCCTCCGGTGCCCTTCAGAGGCTGTATATCCTGACGTCGGGGTCGGCGGTCCACAGAGGGGACAGTCCGACGAAGACGTCGTTCTTGAACATGTCACTGGACAGGTACGCCTTCGCGTGCTCGACGCTGTCGAACCCGTGGAGGACCTGCACGTCCTCGTCGCGGATCAGGAGCTGCTTGGTGAGCGCCCCGGGTATGGTGTCGAGGAAAGGCTGCCTGTAGTCGTTGTAGACCTTGGCGGCCGCGGGCCTGTTCGCGTTCGGGATTACCATCGTGATCTCAAGGAATGCTTTGACTTCCATCGTTCTCTTCCTGCGCCTCAGCGCAATACCGTATAGCGTGTGGAGGGTTAAAGAGCGGGAACAAGCCGAATCCTAGCTACTCAGGTTTAGGTGAGCGCCCCCTCCGGAGGGACTGCGCCCTATTTCAACCACCGACGACATCCAGGATGCATGTTCAAAGGCCCGTTGGTCTACGCGGCTGCGCTCCTGGCCGGGGTGCTCCTGGTCATGTCGTTCCTAATCGCGGCCTTCCCGGATAGCATAGAGGTCCTCGGGATCATCGCGGGGATCGCTGCGATAGCCGTGGTGGCGGTTCTCTTCGCCATCCTGATGAAGACGAGGAAGGGAGCGCTTTGAGCGAGGAATGCTGCGACATCCTGGAGATCCACAACGAGAAGGTCGCCGCCGCCAAGGCCTCCATGCCCTCTCCCGAGCATGTCGACGGCCTCTCCGACTTCTTCAGGATATTCTCCGACAGGACCCGCGTGAAGATCCTCCTGGCTCTCGATTCCGGGGAGATGTGCGTCTGCGACATCAGCGAGACCCTCGGGATGTCCATGTCCGCCACGTCCCACCAGCTCAGGATGCTCCGCGACGCCCATCTGGTCTCGTACCGCAAGGAGGGCAAGAGCGTGTACTACTCCCTGTGCGACGACCACGTGAGGAACGTGCTCGAGACCGCCCTCGAGCACATCCGCGAGGACGAGCGACGTCTGCGGATTTCGTAGACCTTTTTCTGCGAGGCTTCCGGACCCTCCAGCAAGGCACCCGACTGCGGATTTCGTAGCGCCCCCAATCCCCTTTTATAATATACACGCGTTCCAGAAACCGATGGGATATGAAGGTTGGGATAGATCTCGGAACAACCTACTCTGCAGTAGCCAGATATGACAAGAACAACAACAAGCCGGTAATCATCCCCAATACTTTCGGGAAGGAGATCACGCCTTCTGTGATATGCTTCCTGGACGACGGGGACATCCTCGTGGGGGAGGACGCCAAGGACATGCAGTCCAACGGCACCGGTGTCAACGCCGCCGCGTTCAAGAGGAACATGGGCGACGGATCCATCGCCGTGAGCTTCAACGGGAAGGACTACACCTCCGAGGACCTCAGCGCGATGCTCCTCAAGCATCTCATACAGGATGCCGAGAAGGCCACGGGGGAGAAGGTCGACGAGGCCGTCATCACCGTCCCCGCCTACTTCAACGACTTCCAGAGGACCGCCACGATCAGGGCCGGGGAGTCCTGCGGCGTCAAGGTCCCCAAGATCATCAACGAGCCCACCGCGGCCGCCATCTCCTACGGATACAAGCACTCCGCCGACAAGACGATCATGGTCTACGACCTCGGGGGAGGGACGTTCGACGTCACCATCGTCAGGACCAACAAGGGGAACATCGAGGTCGTCGGGACCGACGGGAACCACATCCTCGGAGGCAAGGACTGGGACGCGGCCATCGTGAAATTCATCTGCGACCAGTTCATCGACGAGTACGACATCGACCCCAGGGACGACCTGCCGACCAAGAACGAGCTCATCGTCGCCGCCGAGGGCTACAAGAAGACCCTGTCGATCGCCGAGAGCGTCACCATCCCCATCAACTACGAGGGGTACAGCGCCAAATACACGCTCACCAGGGACGAGTTCGAGTCCATGACCGAGCACCTGCTCATCGCGACCAAGGAGGTCTGCCAGAACCTCATGGGCGACCTCGGGCTCGCCTGGACGGACATCGACGAGATCCTCCTCGTCGGCGGATCCACCAGGATGCCGGCCGTCGCCAGGTTCCTGAAGGACCTGACCGGGAGGGAGGTCATCTCCCACAGCGACACCGACCTCGCCGTCGCCAAGGGGGCCGCAATCGTCGCCGCGCTCTACAGCAGCAGCGCCACCGGACTGAGGGCCATGCAGGTCACCGACGTGACCGCCCACTCCCTCGGGGTGCTGTCCGTCTCCCAGGACGGGAACTCCTTCGTCAACAACATCATGATCAAGAAGAACTCGAAGGTGCCCTCCAGCGCCCGCAAGCAGTTCAAGATCAACAAGGGCAACATGACCAACAAGATCGAGGTCTACACCCTCCAGGGCGAGTCCAGGATGCCCCTGGACTGCAACGTCCTCGCCAAGGTGGTCATCTCCGGGTTCTACAACAACGGCCAGGGCCTCGTGGTCGACATCGAGTACAACTACGACCAGAACGGCGTCGTGAACATCACCGCCTTCCAGGACGAGGAGCCCCTGAACGTCGAGTCCTGTCCGATAGACGAGGACATCAGGTGGATGGGCGGCAGCCCCAAGAACAGGAAGAGCGACGACAGCATCCTGAAGAACATCGCGATCTGCGTCGACCTCTCCAGGAGCATGGACGGCGAGCCCATCGAGCGCGCCAAGGCCTCCATCCGCGACTTCGTCAACACCCTGCAGGACAAGGACACCTACTTCTCGCTGATCGGATTCGGCGACAAGGTCAAGGTCGTCCAGGAGCTCAACAACGACCCGCGCTCCGTGCTCGCGTCCATAGACGAGCTGAAGGTCAAGATGGTCGGAAGGGGCACGGACGCCAGCCCGCTGGACGTCGCCAGGGCCATGATCGCCTCCAAGCCCGGCGTCGGGATCATCGTTGTCCTGACGGATGGGATCTGGGGCAAGAGGGACAAGGCCGTCGACCAGGCCATCGGGTGCAGGAACGACAACATCACGATCATCGCGGTCGGTCTGGGAGAGGCGGACACCTCGTTCCTCAGGCAGATCGCCACCGTGGACGACGGCGCCCTGTTCACGACCATCGACAGGCTCGGCGAGACGTTCGGAACTATCGCCACCGCGATCTCCTCCGGCAGCATGGGTCTGGCCGTCAGGGACGGCAGGACCGGCCTCGCAACGCGCGACTGACGGGGAGAGCCATGGCGAGCAGACAGAACTACTGCCAACTCCTGGGGCTCAACCCCCTGAAGGAATCCACCTACAGCACGGATGCGATCCTGAAGAAGATCGCCGCCAAGCGCGACAAGTGGGCGAACGACAGCCGCAACAAGCAGAACGACACCGAGCAGCGCTTCAAGTCGGAACGCCTGCTGGAGATGACCTCCGACATGGAGAAGGTCATGAGCGACCCGATCCTCAGGAGGAGGGAGTTCCTCGACGGGCAGAACGTGCTGAAGAGCAGATGCCAGAAGCTGAGGATGGACTGCGTCATACTCACCGACGGGTCCTACTACGCCCTCCCGTCCGCTGCAGACAACTACCTGAAGAAGCTGCACTGGGACGGCGTCGTCAAGGCCGACGTGCTCAAGCAGGCCGGCATCAAGGAGGGCAATCCCCCCAAGCCTGCCAACGACAAGATCCTGAACGCCTACAAGGGGCTGAGGAGCGTCGACGCCTACACGCCGATGGACATGCTCAACACCCTGATCGACAACCCCAACCTGGAGATCGGCCTCAACCGCCTCTCGGAGGGGAGCTCGTACAAGCAGATCAGGGACGCCTTCGACGTATGCGACAAGAGGGTCAACAGCGTCCGTCCCGAGATCCTCCCCGATCAGGACTCCTACATCCAGGCGATGAGGAGCGTCAAGCTGGTCCTCGAACCGGACAGCGAGCTCAAGACCCTGATATCCTACGGCAGGTGCAACCGCGCCCTCGTACCGGTGATGGACACCATCGAGCAGGAGTACACCTCCCAGCTCTCCAGGTCCTACATCGACGAGCTGCTCAACGCCCACCTGACCAAGGACATCGACTCCCAGATGGCGATCCTCATCCTGCAGCAGTTCTGCTTCAAGAAGAAGATCGCGGCCAACTTCTCCGAGACGGACAGCACCATGATCCGCTGCTCCGAATGCGGATGCATGGTCCAGGCCGGACCCAACACCGTGTTCTGCCCCGCGTGCGGGAAGAACTTCAAGACGGTGTGCCCGGCATGCAACACGCCCCAGCAGTCCAAGAACACGGTCTGCATCAAGTGCGGTTTCAACTTCAAGGAGGGGATGCAGAGGGCCAGGATGCAGGCGCTGGACTTCCAGACGCAGATGCAGTCCGGGAAGGTCCTCAAGGCCGGGAAGACCCTGGCGCTCCTGAAGGAATCCTTCCCCGGATACCCCGGCCTCGCCGGGATGGTCGCGGAGCTGGACAAGACCAACACCGACATCGCCAACACCCGCAAGCTGATCCTCGACTCGTACTCCCGCGGGAGGTTCTACGAGGCGAAATCCGTCGCCGGGTCCCTGGCATCCAAGTATCCCGAGGTCGTCGACGCCGACATAGAGCTGAAGCAGAAGTACCAGCAGGCCCAGAGCCGCTACAACGATGCCGAGATCTACTGTCAGAAGGCCGCCGTCGCGGACGGCAGGGCCAGGAAGATGGAGTGCTACGTGGCCGCGGCGGACATCTGCCCGGACCACCCGACCGCCAAGGCCAAGCTGCGCGAGAACCCGCCCTCCGGACCGGCCGATGCCAGCGGAAGGCTGATGGACCGCTCGTTCACCATCAAGTTCGAGGCCCCGGCGGAATCGTCCGGCCTCACATACTGCATCTACAGGGAGAGGAACTCCCTCCCCAACGTCACCGAGGACACCCGCCCCCTGGCGGAGATCCCCGGGACCGTGTACGTCGACAAGACCCTGGAGCCCGGTGTGGAGTACTACTACTCCGTGTACTCCAAGCGCTGGGGCATCCTCTCCAAGGAGGGCGCCCACCTCGGCCCAGTCATGACGATCTCCGAGGTGGAGAACGTCACCATCACCCAGATCGACGGCGGTCTCCGCATCATGTACGAGAAGCCCCGCGGAGCATCCAAGGTCAGGCTCTGGAGGTCCGAGGGCGGAAAGGAGGGGACATCGGTCGGTACGGAGATCGCCCTGAACGGCGAGACCGTCTACGACGACATCGGACTGGTCGGGGGCAAGAAGTACTACTACCTGTTCGTCGCCGAGTACGAGGGCAGGAACAAGACCGAGAGGTCCCAGGGGATCGTGTACAGCGAGACCACGGTCGACGCCCCGAAGCCCGTCAAGGACATGAAGGTCAGGTGGAACAAGGCCGACGGGACCTACACGGCCAAGTGGAACACCTCCGAGCGCGTCGTGCTCTACTCCACCTCCAAGAAGCTCAACATCTCCGGGAACATGGTGTCGATGAAGGACATCAACTCCTGGATGACGGAGATCAAGCCGATAGACGAGTACTCCGACGGGATCAAGTTCGCCCTGGCGGACGGCGCCGTCCAGTACATCTACCCGGTAATCCCGCGCGGCAGCGTGGGGATCCGCGGGAAGGAGGTCCTGGTGGCCAACCTGAAGCCCTTCAGGGACGTCGAGTGCGTGATGAGCAACAAGGACTGCGTCATCACCATGGGATGGCCCAACGATGCGGTCGAGGCGAAGCTGGTCATCTCCAACGGATCCGAGGCCAGGGGCCTCGACGACGCCGATGCGGAGATCAAGACGGTCCGCCGCGAGGAGTACAACCAGGACAAGCAGATCCGCATCCCCATGGGCAAGGCCCGCAAGAAGTGCATCAACATCTTCGCGATATACTCGCTCGGTTCCGAGATGCGCCCGTCCCGCGGCATCGCCGTGGAGGTCAACTCCGGGGACAGCAGGAAGGTCAGGTACACCGTGAAGGCCGAGAACGGGGGTGTGGCCATGAGCCTCAACACCGATCCCGGCGTGGGCGATCTCCCGCCGATGATGCTGGTCCAGGCGACCACGGGCATACCGCTCAAGAGGAACGAGGGGGAGGTCATCTGGAAGTCCGGAGGACCGGTCCCCATGCATAACGGCGTCGCTGTGATCCAGACGGCATGCGGCAGGCTCGAGGACATCGAGAGGTGCAGGCTGTTCTTCGCCAACGACTCCGACTACTACGACTTCAGGTTCATACACCCGCTCTACAGGAGGGACTGAGATGGCAAGGAAGCACAAGGGGATCCAGAAGGAGCCGGGCAAGGAGTACATCTGCCCGTACTGCTTCGCGAAGGTCGATCTGAACGATGCGCACTACATGTGCTCGGGCCAGACCTGCGCCAGGATGTTCGCCGCCACCGCGTCGAGCACCAGGAACGCCGAGGCATCCAAGTACGTCTCGGTCGACGGTCAGAACGAGATCGACTACGAGAAGAGCCTGTTCTACGGCAGGGACCCCCGCGGATCCCAGGCCGTCGTAGCGAAGAACCACATCATCCGCGACGGGACGGGCATCTGCGACGTCTGCAGGCGCCCGGTCCACACCCGCGTCTGCCCCGTCTGCCACAACCCCATACCGCCCGGTGCGGAGGAGGACGGCAACAGGATCTTCGTCATCCTCGGACCCAAGAGCGTCGGGAAGAGCCACTACATCGCCGTGCTGATCAACCAGCTGAAGAACTACGTCTCCGCGGAGTTCAACGGCGTGCTGAACGCGGCCACTGACGCCACCACGCTGAAGTACCGCGACATGTACTACCACACCCTGTTCGAGGAGAAGCGCAAGCTCTCCGCCACCAAGTCCTTCGACGAGTCGGACGAGAGCAGGGAGCCGCTGATCTACTACCTGAGGATGTTCGATTCGGACCGCCCGAAGGTCTACACCTTCGCGTTCTTCGACACGGCCGGGGAGGACCTGGTATCATCGGACAAGATGATGTCCCTGAGCCTCAACTCGTTCATATCGAAGGCCGCCGGGATAGTGTATCTGGTGGATCCGATGCAGATCCGCTACATCAACCAGAGGATCCACGTGGAGAACAAGCCCCCCGTCGGACCCGATGTGTCGGATATCCTGAACAACATCTGCCAGATCATCCGCACGAACAAGGACATCAGCCCCAAGGAGAGGATCGACATCCCGCTGGCGGTCGTCCTGACCAAGTCGGACGTTCTCCTCAAGGGATCCGAGGACGAGGAGGAGGACAAGATCCTGTTCGGACAGTGCTCATCCATCCACATCCCGAGGGAGAAGGGCAGGTACGACAAGGAGAACTTCGAGCAGATCGACGCGGAGCTGACCGAGTACCTGCACAGATGCCTCGGCGACAACTTCATACAGACCGTCGGGGGGTTCAAGGAGCACTGCTTCTTCGCCGTGTCCGCCCTCGGATGCAACCCCGCCGGGAAGAACCTGCCCAGGGCCGTATCGCCCATGAGGGTCGAGGACCCGTTCATATGGCTCCTCTACAGGGAGGGACAGCAGTGAACGACAACGTGAACAAGTTCAAGGACTTCCTCGTCGACGGGTTCCAGGGTCTGAAGCCCCGCGACGATGCACCGGCCGAACCTCAGGAACAGGCGCAGGTGCAGATTAGCGTGCCCGTGGAGGAACCGATATTGGAGGAGACCGTGGCGGAGACGCCTGAACCCCCTTCGGAGAATCCCCTGGCTCCCATAGAATCGGAGCTCATGCGCATC
>CAVDQR010000015.1:0-6528 GCA_963611065.1 Bacteroides ovatus | reverse complement strand
GCCCATGAGGGTCGAGGATCCGTTCATATGGCTCCTCTACAGGGAGGGACAGCAATGAGCGACAACGTGAACAAGTTCAAGGACTTCCTGGTCGACGGGTTCCAGGGTCTGAAACCCCGCGACGACGTGCCCGTCGAGGCGGAGTACGGGGAAGAGCCCGCGGAGATGCCGATGGAGGGATCCGTCGAGGAGGAACCCATCCTGGAGGAGATCGTCGAAGAGACGCCGGTCGCCCCCGAGGAGAACCCGCTCGCATCGATAGAATCCGAGCTCATGCGCATCAGGTACATGCTCGAGGACATGAAGGCCCAGCCCGCGACCGCGGAGATGCCGGACATGTCCGCGTATCTGACCACGAAGGAGCAGGGCAAGGCGATGAACGCCACCGTGGCGAAGCTGGAGGCGACGTCGTCCAACAAGGCCCTCCTCAGGGCGATGGAGCAGATCAGCGCCATGAGGGAGGATTTCTTCAAGCTCTGCGAGGGCATGAAGGCCCGCATAGCCGAACTCGACGCGGAGACCGTGCTCTCCAGCTTCGAGGCATACGAAGTCGACATGGAGAACGTGCTGACGGACGCCAACGTCTATATCGGCCCGTTCGAGTTCGACAGACTCAACACGCTCCACCAACGTATCGTCGGAATCGTGCCGACCGGCGACAAGGAGAAGGACGGCACGATCGCCGAAAGGCTATCCGACGGATACAAGCTCGGGGACAAGGTCCTCCTCAAGGAGAGGGTCTCCGTGTACAAGTTCGACCAGAACATGGAGTCCGAGGGCGAGCCAGAGGTGGAAACCGGTTTCCAAACAGATTCCGAAACCCCTTCGCAAACCGATTCGGAAACATCTTGCACTACGGCCGCGGAGGAGCCCGTCGCAGACGGCGCCGAGAACGGCATGGAGGAAAAGGAATGACAGACTATTGCATCGGCATAGACCTGGGCACGACCTACTCGTGCCTCGCCTATATCGACGAGGATGGGGACCCGACAGTTGAGAAGAACTTCGAGCAGGAGGACACAACTCCGTCCGTCATCCTATTCAACGAGAACGGCGAGATCATCGTGGGATCCCCCGCCAAGGACATGGCAATGATGTACCCTCCCGAGAGGATCATCACCGCCATCAAGAGGCAGATGGGGACCGACTACGAGGTGGACATCGACGGGGAGAAGTACAACCCCATCATGCTCTCCGCGGTCATCCTCAGGAAGATGATCAACGACTTCAACGAGAACCACGGGTGCGACGTCAAGAGGGCCGTCATCACCTGCCCCGCCTACTTCGGACAGAACGAGAGGGACGCCACCAAGACCGCCGGGACCATCGCCGGACTGGACGATGTCACCGTCATCAACGAGCCCACGGCCGCCGCCATCTCCTTCGGGTTCGGGGACAACGCGGAGGGCAAGAAGAGGGTCCTGGTCTACGACCTCGGAGGCGGAACGTTCGATGTCACCATCCTCGAGATCGAGGGCAAGTCCTTCACCGCGGTCGCCACCGACGGGGAGAGGCTCCTCGGAGGAAAGGACTGGGACGCCGCCATCTCCAAGCTCATCAAGGAGAAGGTCGCAGAGGAGACCGGCATGGACGTCGAGTCCGTGGACGAGGACGAGGAGGTCAAGCAGACCCTCGTCAACGACTCCGAGACCATCAAGAAGAGGCTGTCCACCGCGGAATCCACCAAGGGGACCCTGACCGTCGGAGGCCAGAAGGTCGTCTTCACCATCACCAGGGACGAGTTCGAGGCGGCTTCCGCCGGACTCATCCAGACCACGATCGAGATCATCGACCGCGTGCTCGCCTCCAAGGAGTTCACCATGGCGGACATCGACGACGTCATCCTCGTCGGAGGATCCTCCAGGATGCCCCAGGTCAAGAACGCCATCTGCGCCAAGTACCCCGACGCGGAGATCAAGGTCTTCGACCCCGACCAGTCCGTCGCCAAGGGAGCCTCGATCTTCGCCAAGTCCAACGCCGCATCCGCCGGCGATGCGCCCGTCGACCCCGTCACCGGGGCCCCCGTCGTCGCCGCTGCTGCTGCAGGGGATGTGCTCAGCGTCCACAACGTCCTGAGCAAGACCTTCGGCATCAAGGCCATGTACGAGGACGGCACCGAGATGATCTCCAACATCATCTTCAGGAACGAGGTCCTGCCGATCGAGTCCGTCAAGACGTACTACCCCGTCGACGACGGTCAGACCTCGATCAAGGTCGAGATCTACGAGGACGCGGCCATGAACAACGCGGACGGGAAGAAGACCGCCGTCATCGACGCCGCCCCCGTCGGAGAGTTCATGATGGAGCTCCCCGCCGAGGTGACGAAGAACACGCCGATCACGGTCAAGTTCACCGCCACCGACGAGGGTATCCTCATCGCCACCGTCGACTGCATGGAGCAGCACACGGACTATCAGATCGAGAACGACCTGAAGATGTCCGCGGACGACATAGCCAAGTCCCAGGGACTGATGGAGAAGGTCACCAACGCCTGATCAAAAAGACCGGGCTCCACGCCCGGTCAAAAACCGTTTAATTTCTTCTTTCGAATTTCAGAATGAGCGCGATCGGTCGCTCTCCTCGGGGACGAGGATGACCCTGCAGTTCGCGTGCTTCGCCACATGGTCGGAGACACTGCCGAGGAGGAAGCGGTCGAGGGAGGATCTGTTGGACCTCCCCACTATGATCGTGTCGCAGTCGTACCTGTCCGCTATGTCTATGACGGTCTCGTCGGGCTTGCCCGTCTCGATGATCGTGTGGACCGTGGCCCCGGAGGAAGCGGCCTTCCTCTGAGCCGCCTGCATGTACTCCCGAACGGACTCGTCCGGCCCCTCGGGATCCATCTGTTCCTCCCTCACGACTGTGAGGATGTAGAGCGGATCCTCGAATCTGATCGAATACTCTATGGCGTAATCCAGGGCCTTCTCGCTGGTCGGCCTGCCATCATAGGCTAGGAGCGCGGACATGTTAAACGGTTCTGAACCTCTATGACCGCCTATAAAGGTTATGTCGGAAAATATGACCAGGCTCGAATGAGCCAGATAGTGAAGAATTGTTGCAGGGCAGAAGCCCTGCATAAGAGGTTTGGGGGGATGTACAACCTTCAGAGACCGTAGTTCTTGGGGTTGTAGCGAGGCACCGAGTCCTTGAACTCCTTGGTGCAGTACTCGACGAACTTGTCGGTCTCCTCGGGGAGGGCAGCCAGCTTCTTCTGGATGTCCTGAGCGACCTCGAGCTGCTTGTTGGTCAGAGCGAGCTCCTTGGCGTTGTATCCCTTGAGGATGATGTCGACAGCGGTCTGTCCGGCGGCCTTGGCCCTGAGGTAGAGGTTGTCACCGTTGTCGGCGATAGCCTTTCCGATCATGTAGGCGTGGTCGTAGGCCAGGATGTAGGCCTCGGGGCCTCTGAACCTGTCAGAGTACATGTACAGGTCCCTGAGGGTCTTCTCCTGGTGGAGCTGGATGGCGGTGTTCATCAGAGAGCACTCGTATCCGAGGGATCCTCCCCAGCACTGGACGGAGGTTCCTCCGAACTCGGGGTGGTACTCGACGGACTCGTTGGACCACAGGTCGCAGCACTGGGCGATCAGGTTACCCTGAAGGTCGCAGTGGGCGCACTGGCAGTTCTTACCCTCCTGAGCGGTGGGCTTTCCGGTGATGGACTTCACGATGGGTCCCTCGTATCCGCAGTCCTTGTCGGGTCCGACGGCGCCGGCCTCGCAAGCAGCGAGGGTCCTGGCAGCGGAGATGGCCCTGGTGACAGCGGAGAAGGTCCTCTGAACATCGTTGTCGAGGTATCCGCCGGCCATGAACATGGAAACGTTGGCTCCGGAGCAGTTCGTGTCTCCTCCAGAGATCGTCTTGTGCTTCTTACAGATGTTCGTGCACTCCTCCCAGATGTAGGACATGTCGATCGCACCGAGGTATCCGACACCGAACAGGAAGGCGATGATGTCTCCGTTGGTGACGGCGTAGTCGGCGAACTCTTTTCCTCCGACGGACTCGACGGAGAAGACATCCGCACCGTTCTCGCAGGCGAACTCGGCGCACTCGAAGAACTTGTGGGCGTAGGCGTGCTCGGACTTGTCGACCTCGGGCCTGAGTCCCTCGTCAGCCTCACGCTGGTCGGGGATGGTCTGCCTGACGGCGCAGTTGATGCCGTACTCGGCGTGGAACTTCTCGCAGATCTCCTTCTGTCCGGAGACGACGGGAGCGCACAGCTTCTCCTGGTTCATCTGGGAGACCCACTCGGTCTCGAGCTGAACGTTGGGGAATCCGGCGGTGACGAACCTGTTCAGGATGTCCTTGGAGATGTAGTCGACGTACTCTTTCCTCAGCTTGGCGGGATCCTTCTCGGTTCCGGGCCTGGGGGCGTAGTTGACCTCAGGGACGACGAATCCAGCTCCGACCTTCAGGCCGCAGCCGTAGGAGAGGGGGTGCTGGGAGTGACCGAAGACCATGTCGTCGGCGCAGTCGTAAGCCATCTTTGTGCATCTAGTAACCATCTTAATCACGCTCCGTTGACGATATCATCCCAGTGCTCCCTGATTGCCTTCCAGTCGTATCCGTCCAGAAGCTTCTGGGCGATGACGGGGGTCTGGGGGGCCTTCTCGGAGTAGATTCCGAGGTCGTAGGAGTTCGCGAAGTCCCTGTTGACGGCTCCGCCGCATCCCATGACGGGGGTCTCGTAGCCCTTCTCCTTCAGGAGCTTGGCCTCGGCGGGGAAAGCGGTCATGGTGGTGGTCATCAGAGCGGTACCGGAGATGAAGAGGGGCTTGACCTCCTCGACCTTGGCGACAGCGTCGACGATCGGGACGTCACGTCCCATGTCGATGACGTTGTATCCGGAAGCCCTCATCATGACAGCGGCGATGTTCTTTCCGATGTCGTGGGGGTCTCCCTCGGCGGCGTGCATGACGACGGTTGCCTTGGGCTGGAGTCCACCGGGAACCTGCTTCTCGGCGAGAGCGATACCGATCTCCATGGTCTTGGCGGCCATCATGATCTCGGGCAGGTAGTAGACGTGCTCTGCGTACAGCTTGGCAACGACTTCCATTCCGGCGACAAGACCGTTGTTGATGATGTCAAGGGGGTCCCTCTCTTTCAGGGCCTGCATGACGGTGGGTCCGACGGTCTTGAACCTCATGTACATAACCTCCTCGGCGACCTTGTTGAAGACAGGGTCGGTGGGGAGGAGCTTCTTAGCCATTTCCTCGGGCGAGATCTCGACCTGCATGTCGACATCGTAGCGCTTGAGGACCTTGCTAAAGTCTGCACCTTCGCAACTAAGCATTCTATTCCTCCGTAAGGGTTCTTTCGTTCCCTCACTGTTTCCCGAAAAATGAGAAATCCTATTTATCGGATTCGATGGATGATTCATATATCCATACATTTTATTGATTGTTTATTTAAAGCGGTAATACCAAAACTCATCCAACCATGCAGTTGCAACATCCTGTATATAAAGGTTGACTATTTCTGGATGTTAAACATCCAATATTATCCATCAACCCATCCAACGCCGAAGGCGGGGATGATCGATACAATGAGATGTCTGGCTATCGACCGGACGGTCGGGAGAAGAGGATCGGGAACGGCATCCGGATGCATCGCGTTGGATGAACATGGATGGATGCAACTTGAGAAATTGACCGGCGGGCGGTGGGCCCGCCGTAAGAGGTTTGGGGGAGATTTAACCTAGGCTCAGAGGCCGTAGTTCTTGGGGTCGTAGAGAGGCACGAGGTCCTTGTACTTCTTGTCGCAGTACTCGAAGAACTTGCCCTCGTCGTCAGGCAGAGCCTCGAGGTCCTTGATGATGACATTGAGGACGTCGAGCTGCTTGTTGGTGAGAGCGAGCTCCTTGGTCTCGTATCCCTTCTTGATCAGGTTCGCGGCGGTGAGACCGGCGGCCCTGGCCCTGAGGTAGATGTTGTCGCCGTTGTCGGCGATGGCCTTTCCGATGGTGTAGGCGTTGTCGTACGCGAGGATGTATCCCTCGGGTCCACGTGCCCTGTCGGAGATCATGTACAGGTCCCTGAGGGTCTTCTCCTGGCCGCACTGGATGGCGGTGTTCATCAGGGAAGCCTCGTATCCGATGGATCCGAGCCAGCACTGGACGGAGGTTCCTCCGAACTCGGGGTGGTACTCGACGGACTCGTTGGACCACAGGTCGCAGCACTGGGCGATCAGGTTACCCTGAAGGTCGCAGTGGGCGCACTGGCAGTTCTTACCCTCCTGGGCGGCGGGCTTTCCGGTGATGGCCTTCACGATGGGTCCCTCGTATCCGCAGTCCTTGTCGGGTCCGGATGCTCCGCACTCGGGGGCCACAAGGGTCCTGGCGGCGGAGATCGCCCTGGTAACCGCGGAGAAGGTCCTCTGGACATCGTTGTCGAGGTATCCGCCGGCCATGAACATGGACGTGTTCGCTCCGGAGCAGTTCGTGTCTCCTCCAGCGACGGTCTTGTTCTTCTTGCAGATGTCGACGAACTGGGACCAGACGTACTCCATGTCGATGGATCCGAGGTATCCG
>CAVDQR010000014.1:0-14978 GCA_963611065.1 Bacteroides ovatus | reverse complement strand
CAGAAGAGGCTCGACGTGGATATCTCCGTCGCCGCACTGATCGTGCTGCGCGACGGAGGGGTGCCCGTGGACCCGTACGTCGACCGGGTCTACGGGCAGGTCCGGGATTCCCGGATCACTCCTTCCTGATGAAGTTGCCCAGGGTCATCGATCCCGAGCTGCCGCCTCCGACGGATCCGCCGGATTGGACGGCCTCGGTGAGCTTGATGTCCAGGGCCTTCTCGATCTTCTTGATGAGCTTGTCCTCGGGGACCAGGTTGTTGGCCTCGACCTTGGCGAGGATGCCCTGCTTCTCCTGGATCTCGTTTGCGAACGTCTTCAGATCCATCCCCTTGGCCTCGCGGGCCCTCCTGATCACGCCGCCGTAGTCGTCGACGATCTCGATCGTCGTGGTACCGGCGTAGATGTCCTTGGACTGCATCCTCCTCTCGCGCCTCTCCAGCCTCTGGTCGATGACCGACTGGGAGACGGGGGCGCCGGGCCTGGAAGAGGTCGAAGTGCCAGAAGCCTCGCCGAACCTGAGACAGGAAGGGCAGACCGTGAGCCTGGCACCGCTGATTATGGCCTCGCGGGTCTGCGGAACATCCTTGCCGCACATCTCGCATATCATGCCAGGCGCATCGATGACCATGGTTTTATCGTTTTCAGTGGGACGCTCGACCGGCTTACGCGCGCGAACATTCGCGTGTGAAGAACGGGACAACGGTTATAACGAACGTCTACTGTACCCCGACGGAGAATATATGACGGGCGATAACGACGACGTGGCCGACCTGAAGGCCAAGATTGTCACCCTCGAAGAGAGGAACGTCAGGCTGATGGAGGACCTCCAGAACGCCGAGACCGAGAAGCGCTACTCCGAGAGTGAACTCTTCAGATTGCAGAAGGACCTCTCCAGGCTCAGGAACGAGCTGGAGAGGCTCAAGAGCCCGCCTCTGATCGTCGCTTCTCTCAGGGACGTGCTGCCCAACAACCGCGTGGTCGTGAAGAGCTCGACCGGCCCGGACTTCGTCGTGTCCGTGTCCGAATACGTTCCGACCGACGACCTCATCCCCGGATCCAGGGTCTCCCTCAACAAGCAGACCCTGTCCCTCATGGAGGTCCTGCCCACGCCCGTGGATCCCGTCGTGTCGGGTGCCGAGATCATCGACAAGCCCGACATCACCTACGACGACATCGGAGGCCTGAAGCACCAGATGATGGAGCTCAGGGAGGCCGTCGAGGACCCGCTCCTCAGGCCCGAACTCTACGAGAAGGTCGGGATCGAGCCCCCCAAGGGCGTCCTGCTGGTCGGTCCGCCCGGAACCGGGAAGACCCTGATGGCCAAGGCCGTGGCCAACGCCACCCAGGCGACCTTCATCAGGCTGGTCGGATCCGAACTGGTCCAGAAGTACATCGGAGAGGGCGCCAGGCTTGTCCGCGAGCTGTTCCAGCTCGCCAAGGACAAGGCCCCGAGCATCATCTTCATCGACGAGCTGGACTCCGTCGGGGCCAAGCGTCTCGACGTCGCCACCTCCGGGGACCGCGAGGTCCAGAGGACCCTCATGCAGCTGCTGTCCGAGCTGGACGGATTCACCCCCACCAGCGACGTGAAGATCATCGGAGCCACCAACAGGCCCGACATCCTCGACGATGCGCTGCTCAGGCCCGGGAGGTTCGACAGGATCATCGACGTCGGACTGCCCGATGTCGACGGAAGGAAGCAGATCTTCGAGATCAACCTCAGGCACATGAACGTGGACAAGAAGGTGTCCTCGAAGAAGCTCGCCGAGGCAACCGAGGGGCTGTCCGGAGCCGAGATCAAGAGCATCTGCACCGAAGCGGGGATGCTCGCCATCCGCGCCGACAGGGACCACATCACCGAGAAGGACTTCGCCGAGGCGAAGACCAAGGTCACGGAAGCCGGCAGGAGCAAGGCCAAGCCCGCTCCCGCCCACATGTTCGGCTGAACAATGAAACATCGGAGGAGGGGTCCTTCTCCCTCCTCCGGATTCTATTTTCGAAATCAGAATTCGCCCAGGTCCTCGCCGCCGAAGAAATTCAGCTGCGCGGCGGCGTAGATCTCCTCGAGACCGGTGCCGTCCTGTGCCGAAACCGCCCTCATCTCGCCGAAGACGCCGGCGTTCTCGACGGCCTTGAACAGCTCCATCCCGATGACCGTCTCGGGCTGGCTGTCGGAATCCAGGAGGTCGCCGTACAGCGCATCCGAGACCTGATACCAATCGAGCATCCTCTGCTCGTCGTCGTCCGACAGGGTGTCGCACTTGGACAGCACGTTGAGGGTCGGCAGCTGGAGCCTGAACTCCACGAGCGCCCCCAGGACCATGGCGGAGATGAATCCGTTGGGCGTGCGGCAGAGCGAAGGGTCGGACAGGTAGACGATCATGGAATCCTCCGCGCCGAACGCCTTCACGATGAGCTGGGACGACTCCCTGAACGCGAACAGCTCCAGCTGTCCGGGGGTGTCCACCAGGACGTAGTCGCACCCATAGGTCCCGATGATCTGGGTCATCTTCGAGATGTTGGCCGCCATGAGGTCGGCGGCGACGATCTGCGCCCCGTTGGGACCGAGGTTGTACTCCCTCATGGTCTCCTCGAGGTTGATCCACTCCCTGATGTCCACGTCGGCGGCGTAGGGCAGCGCGTCCGCGCCGGGATCCAGGTTCACGACGATGGAATCGACGCCCTGGTCGTCCAGCCACTGCTTGTATGCGCCCACCAGGGTGCTCTTGCCGCTTCCCGCGGTTCCGACGAAGAAAATGTACTTCATTCCCAGACGCTCCAGGATATCCAGCGTCCAATCGGACAGCATTATTATTAAATTGCGCACGACTTTCCAGGCCTCATGAATGCGATTCGCAACCCCGCGCCCTTCGCGGTGATCGGTCTCATCACGGCGTTCCTTTTCGCCATCGTGTGGATCGTTGCGGCCGAGAACGACCCCACCTGGGTACTCGGCGAGAGCAAACTCAGCGAGATGGGCGTTTCGACCTACGACCTCACCGCCAATGCGTTCAAGTACGGATGCATCGTGTGCGGAATCCTCTGCCTCGTCTTCGGCATCGGCAAGGCCGCCTGCGAGGACGGGAGCAGCTGCGCCAGCGGCATCATGTGCGCCGCGGCCGGTATCGCCCTCGCCGTCCTCGGATACTTCACCACCGAGAGCAACGCCGATGTCCACGACATCGCCGCCTACCTGTTCTTCGTGTTCCTGGCCCTCGCCGTCGCCCTCTCCGTCCACGGAGATTGGAACGAGGGGAAGAGGATCAACGGACTCGTCGGCATCATCCTGTTCGCCATGGTCATCGCCTGCTTCATCGGCAAGGACGTCGCGTACACCGAGGCCGTCGCCGTCATCTGCGGACTCCTCTGGCTTGTCTCCGAGAGCGTCAAGATGATCGTCTGCATCAAGGCCGCCAAGGACGTCAAGGTCGAGATCGAGACCGTCTGAATGGAGGAATTACAATGGCACAGATCCCCAACAAAATGAAGATCGGAACCGCCCTCGGTATGCTCGGAGGGGTCGTATCCCTCGCCGCCATGGCATACTCCTGGACCGGAGCCCTCGACGACATGTACGCCGTCGGTCTGAACATGCTCGCCGCCGTGATGTTCTTCGCCGTCGCGGGAACATTCACCAAATACAGCCCTGTCTGCGGGAACACCGTCCTGGTGATCAGCGGACTCGCCATGGCCGTCGCCATCGTCGGCGCGCTGTACAATGCCACCTTCCTCTGGGTCAGCATCCTGCTCGCCCTCATCGCGGTGTGCTGCATCCTCGTGGCCGCCTGCCCCAACACCACCAAGTGGGTCGACGGGAACAGGGTCATCTGAAGATCTTCAAACAGGGCGTTCCAACGCCCATCTTCCCTTCCTACCTCTTTTTGAGTACGTTTTTATGTATCGAGCGTATCACCCGGACTATGGACGAGAAGTACTCCTTCGCGCTTCGCAAGCTCGCACTGCTGGGTGCCATGGACGATTACATCGCCATATCCTCGAGGGAGCTCGGGGACGCACTGGAGATGAGTCAGCAGTCCGCATCCAAGAGGATCCTGGAGCTTCTGGACGAGAAGTACATCGTCAGGGACCTGGGGGCCCGGAAGCAGCGCATCAAGCTGACGTCCAAAGGGATCGAGGACCTGAAGAAGGAGTACAACGAGTACCGCAGGATCTTCGAGCTCACCGACCACATGACCATCCACGGGACGGTCCAGTCGGGAATGGGCGAAGGCGGATACTACATCTGCCAGAGCGGCTACCTCAAACAGTTCGAGGAGAAGCTCGGCTTCACACCCTTCGAAGGCACCCTCAACGTCCAGGTGGACCCGGAGGACGTCGGGAAGCTCGACGTCGTCAAGAGCATCGCCGGCATACCCATAGCGGGATTCAGCGAGGGCGGTCGCAGCTTCGGCGACGTCGTCGCCTACAAGGCGAAGATCCGCAACATCGACTGCGCCATCGTGGTCCCCGAGAGGTCGCACTACGTGGACATCATCGAGATCATCTGCCAGTACCACCTCAGGAGGACCCTGAGCCTCGAGGACGGCGTCCATGTGGACGTCAAGGTGAATCTCTGATTCAGGCCGCCGGGATCTCGATCACCGCGGATGCCCTGTTGTCGACTTCCGCAGGCTTCTGACCGATGCTGTATCCCGTCGAGGTCGTCTCGCAGTAGTAGTACTTCAGCTGTCCGAGGTAGCTCTGTCCCGTGATCCCGTCGATGTTCAGGCCCGCGGCCATGTGCGAGGGGAACAGGAGCAGGCTCGTCCTGTATCCGAGGGACGACATCATCGCGCTGTACAGGATCGAGGTGTCCTCGCAATCCCCGGATTTCAGGAACAGCGTCTCTACCGGAAGGGCCCAATACTCGTCCGTTCCATGTTGATCCATATCGGAACGGTACTCCAGCGATTGGACGAATACCAGGATGAAGTCCGCGGATTCGGTCTCCGACAGGTTCCTTTCGGAGGCCATGGTCTTCAGGTCCTCGGCGATTTTGACAACATATTGATCGGAATATGTGACGAACCTGATGTCGCCGTCGGCGTCCGTATGGCGCCTCTCCGACACCGGGATCGAATCCCTCGCGGCGGCGTAGTCGTCGTACAGGATGTCCAGAGTGTAGGTCAATTCCTCGTCGCCGTAGGTCCAGGAGTACTGCACCCCGACGGTCCCGGAGCAGTAGACGGTCAGATGCCACTGGTGCTCCGTGCCGTCCGTGCGGGTCCCGTCGACCAGGATCTCGTACTCCCCGGGATGTTGGAACGTGTACGTCATCGGGACGCCGTCCATGAGGTCGTGGACCCCCGCGGTGTCGCATGCGACGTTCCAAGTCGCGGACGTCAGCTCGAATCCGACCGAGAGGGTCGTCGTCGCGCCCGAAGAGATCTCGACGTCGTATCCGGCGGTGCGGACGTAGAGTTCGATGTCCTCGATGCCGACCTCCATCTCGAAGGACTCGGACGACGACACGAGATTCCCGTCGGCGTCGTACCATCCGATGAATACCGCATCTCCCGGCACGTCCGTCGTGATGGTCGCGATCTGCCCGGGCTTGGACGATCCGCTGTGGGAGGTGGTCATCCCGTATCCTCCGAACAGGAAGAACTGGACCTCCTCCCTGACCTCGCCCTGGCCCGACTCCGTCAGGGTCATGGTGCGGTGGTATCCCTCGCGGTCCGCCGTGACCTTGTAGGGCGTGCCGTCGGACATGCCCTTCCAGATCTTCACGACGGTGCCGTCGGAAGCCTTGGACTCGTAGATCCAGCAGTCGACGTCGCCGGAAGTCGCGGAGATCGTCTCCGAACCGACGAGATCGCCGGCGCTCAGGACCTTGCTGCCCCAGAACGCGTCCGTCAGGGACTCGTCCCACTGCTTCTCGACCTTGTTGAACTTGTAGGTGGTCTGGGAGAACTGCGAATCGGTCTGCACGTAGTAGGAGAGCTTGTACCCGCTGTAGTACGCCAGGGACACCTTCTCGGTGCCCGTGTACTTGGTGGTGCGGGTGCCGTCGTCGGTGTATCCCGACACGTCGAACGTGAACGCCGAACCGCTCCTGTCCTTCTCCCATCCGGCATACAGGGTCAGATCGCCCCTGGTGTTGGCTCCGACCGAGTCGATCCTCTTCTTCAGCTCCGGATCCTTGTACCAGCCGGTGAAAACCATCCCGTCCATGGTCGCGGGCTCGAATCCGAACTCGTCGCCGGCCTCGTACATGGTCGGGTTGGAGGGATCGTTGGTCCCGCCGTACAGCTCGTACTGGATCGTGAAAGGCCCGGGTTCGTCGAAGGCGCCCTCGGTCGTCAGCGTGACGGCGAATACCCCCGCCATCGCCATTATTGCCGCGACTGCCAAAACTGCGTTGCTCCGGGCCATATTATCGTCCGGTCGGACGACGAACAGATATATCAAGGGCCCGACCCAGAGTTCGTACGAACAAAGAACAATATAGTATATCAAACGGGTCGCATTCGGTCACGCATGATGAACAAGAGGGATGGGACCGTGGCCGTCGTGGCCCTCGGACTCTGCGTGTTCGTGTCCAGTCTCAACTGGATGTACATGCGCATCCCTCAATACCTTCTGAAAGCGGAGACGGGATCCGATCTGACCGGATGGCTGCTCTCCGGATACATCATCGCCGAGGTCGCCACCGTCATAATCGCCGGGACGATCATCGACAGGCTGGGTCCGAGGAACGCCGTGCTCATCGGCACATCCGTGTTCTTCGGGAGTTCCATCGGCCTCTGCCTGTGCGAGGGCATCGAGATGATGATCGCGTTCAGGGTCGTCCAGGGGATCGGAGCGGGATTCCTTTTCACAACAGCGCTCAGCTTCATAGGGAAGGTCTTCCCCCGCAGCAAGAGGCTGGACCCGCACAAGATCATGACCCTGACGTTCAGCCTGGGGTCCATATTCGGTACGGCCGTGGGCTACTATTTCGGATTGGAACAGGGGAACTGGAAGATCCTGGTCCCCGTCAGCGCCTTCGCCGTCCTGATCTGCGGGACCGTGGCGTACAGGAAGCTCCCCGAGATTCCCCGCGATTACGTCAGGGACGTTCCGGGACTGATCCTCACGTTCGTCTCCATCGCGGCCGTCATGACGTACACGCAGATGATGAGCGAATCCTTCGACCTCCTGAGCTGGGAGAGCCTGGCCTTCGCCGAGTTCTGCATCGTGCTCGTGTTCCTGCTGATATGGGTGGAGAAGAGGGCCAAGGACCCCATCATCCCCCACGGCATCACGAGGAACGACATCGGTCTGCTGTCCGGGATGTTCCTGGTCGGATTCTGCGGTATCGGACTCCTGCAGTTCATCACGATGTTCATGATGGTCTCCTACGGCCTGACGCTGTACGAGGCCAGCAAGATGCTGCTCTGCTTGATAGCCGGAGGGGTCGTGACATCCCTGATGGGGATGAAGATGGTCTACAAGGAAGGCATCCGCCCGCTCACGCTGGTGGGGTCCTTCATCGTCATGATCGCCTTCATCGGCGCCTACTTCCTCATGCCGAGGGGTGTCGCGGGAGTCGGATTCTCGCTGTTCACCATGGGGCTGGGATTCGGACTGATCGTCACCGAGATGGTCACCAGCCTGCAGGCCGTGACCCCCACGAAGCATCAGGGAGCGTTGACCGGGATGCTCATGTCCGCGCGTTTCGTCGGGATCATCCTGGGGATGGCGGTCTACAACGGGATCGTCCGCAAGTCCATCGGGGAGTACATCCAGACCGTCGAGGGCGAGGCCGTCGGAGATGTCACGACATGGCTCCTGGAGCACATGCACGAGTATCTCGACGAGCTGATCGCGCTGTTCGGTTCCACCGTCCGCGAATGCTGCATCGCGGGAGGCATAGCCGTCATATCGGCTTGGATAATCTGCTACTTCATGGTGGACAGGAAGGACCTGGACGCCCCGGAGTGGGTGGAGGACTGGGAATCAGACCTTCCTGCGCCCGCCGGCCTTGCTCCACATCGCGGGGGAGACCAGGGTGCGGATGACGAAGGCGTCGATGAGGACGCACAGCGCCAGGGCGAAGCCCAGCTGCGAGAGCATCTGGATCCCCGAGAAGAAGAACGATCCGAAGCACACCGCGAGGATCACCGCGGTCATGACGATGACGGGCTGGAGACCGGTCATCAGATCCGACGACGCCTCCTTCCATGTCATCCCGTGCCTCCTGCACCAGATTATGTGCTGCTCCTGGACCATGTTGAGCCATATCCCCAGCGCGATGCACATCGCGAGCATGGTCACCTGGACGGTCAGGGACAGGCTGCCCCAGATGTCCCTCATCAGGATGTCGGTGGCGCACAGTGAGAACACGGCGCCCATCGCGGTGGTGACTATGGCCCTGAAAGGAACGGACAGGGAGAACGTCACCACAGATAGGACGAACAGCAGGGTCAGCAGGACGATGACCGCGGAATGGACGAATCCCGCCCCCATGGCATCCATCGTCTCGTCGTAGACCACTCCGGCCCCTCCGAGCCACACCCCTCCGACACCGTCGGTCCCGCGGAAGGAATCCAGCACGGACTCCATGGAATCGATCGTCTGGATCGAGCGGACGCACACCGGGGATTCGGCCGTGTACACCCTGATCGCGAGATGGGAGACGACGACCTCCTTGGTGGAGAGCATCTCGTATCCGATGGTCCCCAGGGCGGAGTTCATCATGTAGTCCATGGAGGGACCGCAGGATGTGACGATCTCCTCGGACGTGTTCCCTTTGAGCTTGAGCTTGACGATGGATACATCGAACTGCGGCGTCAGGGAACCGTCGAATGATCCGACCGTGTTCCCGATGTACGCTATGATCTCGTCGTAATCGGTCAGACCGGTCGCCTGGGCCTCGGCCACCAGATCGGTCCATACGAACACCTGCGAGATGCGGGCGATGTTGTCCGGATCGCCCGAACGGAGCGAATCCGACAGTTTCCTCAGGTCCGAGACGGCATCCGCCGATGTCCATTCCAGATAATCCCCGGTCGAATCCGACGTTATCTTCGCCACGGGATCGTCGTACCCGACGATGACCGTGAACGGATGCAGCATCCCTCCGTCCGAATACCCCTTCAGGACGTCCAGCCCGGCCTTGGAATCGCCCGTCGCGAGGGAATCGGACATGTCGTAGGGGGTCTCATCGTTCATCCCGTACTCCGAGAGGTAGTACACCCCTCCGGCGGTGGCGATGACCGCGGCCACGAGGACGACCGTCCCGCGGGTGGAGGTGAAACGGACCACCGCTGCCGACGCCCTCGAGAACAGGCTGTCGGTATCTTCGTAGAACCTCTGCATGAAGCGTATCCTGACCCTCCCATCCGATTCCGCCGACCAGAACAGCTCGTTCCTTGTGACGTGGATGAGGGATGCGGGCACGGTCAGGGAGACCAGCATGGTGACGGCGGTCCCGGTCGCCATGCACAATCCGAACGTCCCGACGATGCCGTCGCCGACGACGGCCAGCGCGACCATGCAGACCAGGACGCACACCGATATCGCCGCTATGGGCCCGGAGGTGTGCTTCACCGCCTCGGACAGGGCCTTGTCCCTGTCCATTCCGGACATTATCCATCTGCGGTAGGACGCCACCACGTACACGCAATGGCAGTAGCTCATCGCGATGACCGAGATGAACGTCAGGAATCCGGGCACGAAGAACACCCCGACGAGGGAGCAGTATCCGAATATCGCGGCCATGGTGATTATCGAAGAAAGCGAGATAGACGCGAGGGTGACGAAGGACGACATGGCGGATCCGAAGAACAGACCCGTCAGGATCATCGTCACCAGTATGGCCAGGATCGCCGTGGCGATGAACGCCGATGCGGATGTGACACTCATGTCGTACGACACGGCCGCATCGCCGGTGACGTAGACGGAGAATCCAGTCTCGGGCTCGTAGAGCTCGTACATGTAGGAGTCGGTGATCTCCGCGACCTTCGTACGGAGATTCCCGGTGTCCTCCAAAACCTTGGCGTCCGAATATAGGGGGGAGTAGACGAGGGCCAGGAGCATCGCTCCCGAGTCCTGGTCGCCGTACGTCCTGACGACGCTCAGCGCCCCGGATGCGACATCGAGCTTCGAGAGCCAATCGGTGTCCTTGAGCAGCGACGACCTGAGATATTCCACGTAGGAGGGGAGGTCCACATCGGGATCCCCTTGGAGCTGCCTGTATCCGGTCCCCGAATCGTAGGATACCACGATGTAGGGTGTGCGTTCCGGATCGATCGCCGGATCGTCGAAGTATTTCGACAGTATGCTCCCGGCTTCAGCGGAACCGCTGTTCGGATCGGCCATGTCGTCGATCCCGTAACCCATCGTCTCGAACGATTTCACCGCCGGGGGTATCAGGATCAGGACTGCCACGATCCATATCGCGAGTATGACCTTCCCGCGACGGGATATGCTGTCGGCTAGCTCTGAGAACACTGGCTCCTCGAATGACCGTGGCATATTTCACAATATAGGTGGAAGCTTCGACCGCGCACGGGATCCCATCGTGGCGGCCCTCATGAATCGGGACCATCCTTTTATCGGACCTGCAGGATGCGGGTGTTATGCCCTCGAAGAAGCTGGTTGTCATCATCATAGTGGCGATACTAGCCCTGGGCATAGGGTACGTCGTCACCTGGGGGTACGTCCACAAGGACCCGTCGGGCAGCTACGACTACGATGTCACCTACGCCAAATCGTTCACCACGGATACGGGACTCGAGGTGACCCCGACCGTCGGCAAGACGTTCGTCATAGTGGACGTCGTGGTGGAGAACGACAGCTTCTCCAACGGGATCAGCACGAACGTGCTCATGCTGGCCTGGACGTTGACACTGGACCGCATGACGTTCGAGATGGACCCGATCAACACCGCGCTCCACCCGGATTACAACGAACTGACGATCAACGAGGGCAGGACGTGGGGATACACCGTCGTGTTCCAGGTCCCCGACGAATCCGTCGGCAAGAGGGACCTGAGCCTGAACTACCACTACACCTCGCTGACCGAGAAGCTCGACCTGGTGTACGATCCGGACCTGAGGCTCAGGATCGGATGATTTGTTGAAGAAGGAAAAAGCCCCCGGAGGGGCGGTTTTCTCAGTGTTTGGTCAGGGAGTCGATGACCGACTGGAAGACGATCTTCCCGTCCCCGTCCTCCGTGGAATATCCGCGGGTCCAGTCCGCATGGGTGAACCTGGAGATCACACGCTCGGGATGGGGCATCATGCCCATGACGTTCCCTGCGGGGTTGCAGATGCCGGCGATATCCGACGGGGAGCCGTTGGGGTTCCACGGGTAATCGGCGTCGGATCCGTCCGGACGGACGTACCTGAACACGATCTGATCGTTGTCCTCCAGCTTCTGCACGAAGTCGGGGTCGTCGCTCATGAGCCTGCCCTCCGCATGCGCCGAGGGGATCACGAGCGTGGCCTTCTTCGGGATGCCGGATGCGAACACGCACTTCCCGCGGTTGTCGTTGCGGAGGACCGTCGGTCTGCACTCGAACCTGCCGGAATCGTTGGTGTACAGCGCTGCGGTGGGGCTCTCGGACATGGTGCCCTCGAAAGCCGGCAGGAGACCGAGCTCGACGAGGATCTGGAATCCGTTGCACACGCCCAGGACGGGCTTGCCGGCCTCCACGAAGGAGCGGATGTCGTGCCCCAGGGACGCCTTCACCCTCGCGGCGAAGAGCGCTCCGGCGCGGACGTAGTCGCCTGCGGAGAATCCGCCGGCGAACACCAGCACGTCGTAGTCCTCGAGGCTCCTGCGCCTCATCTCGGAAGACTGTCCGGTCAGCTGCTTCAGGTGGACCTTCTCGGCCTGCGCGCCCACGGCTGTGAACGCGTCGGCCATCTCGTCCTCGGCATTGGTGCCCTCGATGCGCATGACGCACACCTTCACGTCCTCGGGTCTCATTCCGCTCCCCCCATGATCTTCCAGACGGGCTCGCTCCACGCCTTCCTCATCTCGTCCAGCGGGACGATGGTCCCGTTGTCCTTGATCTTCAGGCAGTCGCCCTTGGTTATGCCCAGCAGGGCGGCGTCGTCGCCCATGATCTCCATGAACCTGGTGACGTCCGCTCCGTCGACCTCCGCGATCCAGCGGCTGTTGCTCTCGGAGTACAGCTTCACCCTGAAGTCCTCGCCGTCCATGGCGGACGTGTCGATCTCCGCGCCGACGTGACCGGAGATGCACATCTCCGCCACCGCTATGGCGATCCCGCCGTCGGAGCAGTCGTGGCAGCTAAGGACGATCCCTTCGTCCATCGCCTTCAGCAGCTTGTCGGTGAGCCTCTTGAGCCTGTCGATGTCCACCTCGGGCACATCGCCCTGCTCCCCTCCGAACTTCCTGAACAGCAGGGATGCACCCATCTCGTCGCGGGTCTTCCCGACGACGAAGATGCAGCTGCCGGTCTTCTTGAAGTCGGCGGTGACGCACTTGCGCACATCGTCGATGAGCCCGCATCCCAGGATCATGGGCGTGGGCAGGATGTGGTGTCCTCCGGGCGCTTCATTGTAAAGGCTGACGTTCCCGGAAGGTATCGGGATGCCGAGTCCGCGGGCCGCGTCCCCGATCCCTCTGACGGCCTCCCTGAACTCCCCGAGCCTGACCGGGTTCTCCGGATTGCCGAAGTTCAGGCAGTCGGTGAACGCGTTGGGCCTGGCGCCGACGGCGACCAGGTTCCTGCAGGTCTCGTCGATGCAGGACATGCCTCCCCTGTACGGGTCGGCCTCGGTGAACCAGGGGTTGCATCCGATGGCCGCCGCCAGACCCTTCCACCTGTCGGGAACGGGCCTGAGGACGCTGGCATCGCCGGGACCGGTCTCGTTCAGAGGTCCGACCATCGGGTGCACCACGGTCGCGGCGCGGACCTCGTGGTCGTACTGCCTGATGGCCCACTCCTTGGATGCGACGTTCGGATCCGAGAGCATGGCGAGAATCGCTTCCTTGTCATCGTCGATGCGCGGGAAGACCTCCTTGGCCTTCGTGGAAACGGTCGGGAGCTCGTAGGGGCGCACGTAGACCGGCCCTCCGGTGAGGAACTCCAGATCCATGTCGAATATCTGCTCCCCGTCCCAGAACAGGCGGGTGTGCATCGTGTCGGTGGTCACGCCTATGGGCGTGGCCGGCACATCCCAGAGGTCGAAGACCTCCAGCACGGCGTCGACGTTCTCCGGCTTGCAGGTGCACATCATGCGCTCCTGCGACTCGGACACCCAGATCTCCCAGGGCGCGAGCCCGGGCTCCTTCAGGGGGACCTTCTCCAGATTGACATCCGCACCGCATCCCCCGTCGAGGGCCATCTCGCCCACGACGCAGCTCAGTCCTCCTCCGCCCAGGTCCTTCATCCCGGTGATGAGGTGCCTGGCGTTGATCTCGAAGCACGCGTGCATGACGGGCTCCTTCATGATCGGGTCGCCCAGTTGAACGGCGCCCCTGGAATCCTCGTCCGATGTGGACGTCAGGTCCGCGGAGGCGAAGTTGACCCCGTGGATCCCGTCCCTGCCGGTGAGCCCGCCGATGAGGATCATGACCTCCCCGGGGCCTCCGGCGTAGTTCTTCGCGAGGTCGGCCCTCTTCACGATTCCGAGGCAGGCGACGTTGACCAGGCAGTTCCCGGTGTACTTGTCGTCGAAGAAGAACCCGCCCGTGATGGTCGGTATGCCGACCCTGTTGCCGTAGTCGCGGATGCCCGAGACCACGCCGCTCATCAGGTACCTGGGGCTCTTGACCCCGGCGGGGAGGTCGACCTCCCTGTCGATGGGTCCGAAGCACAGGGGATCGGCCAGCCCGATGGGCTGGGCGCCCATGCAGACGACATCCCTGAGGATACCGCCGATACCGGTCGCCGCCCCTCCGTAGGGCTCGATGGCCGAGGGGTGGTTGTGGCTCTCGATCCTCAGCGCGTATCCGTACTCGTCGTCGAAGACCATGACCCCGGCGTCCCCTTTGGAGAGCACGTCGTCCCTGTCGATCCCGAACACGAACTCCTGGAGGATCGGCTTGGAGCTCTTGTAGCAGCAGTGCTCGCTCCACGCCTGTCCGAGCGCCTGGAGCTCCACGTCGGTGGGCTCCCTGCCCTCCCTCTCGAAGTAGGCCTTGACCGTCCTCATCTCGTCGAGGGACAGTCCTAGGCTCATGTCCTTCGACAGCTGGACGAGGTCCTCGTCGGACGCCCCCCTCACGGTCACGTCGCACAGGTCGAACGGGGCGTCGCGCCTGCTCATCCCGCAAGCCATCTCATCTCACCGATACCCTGAAGTTCTGGATGACCGGGTTGGCGAGCAGCTTCCTGCACATCTCCTCGGCCTGAGCCTGCGCGTCCGCGGGCGGGAGGTCGGTGTCGACCTCGAAGACCTTGACCGTCTTCACGTCGTTGATCCCCTTGAATCCCAGGGACTCCAGGGTCTTCTTGGTGTTCTTGCCTTCCGGATCGGCCACGCCTTTCTTGAGCTCGATCCTGATCTCGACGACTGTCATCGTTCCGACCTATGGCGCGTGCGCTTTTAATCTATCGCAGGCGCGCGCGGGCGGAGCAGAGGTGTCGGGCCCGGATGGCCAGGCACGACTGCGTCCGACCCGCGGCGAGGTCGCCAGTCTGCGATTTTCGAAAAAGATAGATTTATGTATAAGCAGGGTATCAGCGACCTTGTGGGCCTGTAGCTCAGCTAGGTAGAGCGTCCGACTCTTAATCGGACGGCCAAGGGTTCGAATCCCTTCAGGCCCGCCACTTACTCAGCCAGATCTTCTGAAAAAATTCTATTGTTTCGACGTTTCGAGGCCTTTAGCGCCTCCGATTGAAAACAGTGGATTCGAACCTGAGGGTAGGTTCGTATCCAACTGGATTCGACACTCTACCTCCTATCACATCAAAACAATCGCTTCCACCCGAATCGGATCGAGTTCGACCTGTTCGAAAAGAAGCATCCTGCACATAGGAAGCAAGCTGCGAAGACCGCACCAATTCTCTT
>CAVDQR010000013.1:0-15292 GCA_963611065.1 Bacteroides ovatus | reverse complement strand
TCGCGTCCGAGAACAGGAACGCGAAGATCGTCGGCCGCGTCGAGAAGGGCGACGGCGTGCTGTTCGCTCCAGAGAACATCCTGTACGACCACTACTGAACCTCTTACCGCATCGGCATGCTTTACATATCAGCATGCCGATGCCATTTTATGACCACATTGACCGATGTGATGGACGCCAAGGGCATCACGAGATACAGTCTGTCCAAAGACAACGGCATCGCCTGGTCAACATTGTCCGATGTCTGCAACGGGAGGATCCCTTTAGGTGGATGCGGTGCTGACATGGTGCACAGACTCGCCCATGCCCTCGACATGAGCGTGGAGGAGATACTGAATCTCGAACCGGACGTGCTGATCCCCTCTGATGCAGAACCGGACGGTGAAAGCCGTCTCGAAGCCGATATCCCGCCACAGCTCAGGGAATCCATAGACCGCGTCATCCGCGGAAAGATGAGGGGGGATTCGCTCCTCGATTGCTACCAGGATGACCTCTACTCCTGGATCAACATCTTCTATGTCAATGACCGGAAGATCACGAAGGAGCAGGCTGACTACATCCTCGACCGGTACTACTGGTGCTGAAGGCTCACTGCCACAATCTGGCGTACAGCGCGCCGCAGACCGCCCCCAATGCGGTGCAGGTCTCCAGCGAGAACCCGCCGGGCGTGATGTCGAGGTTGCAGCGGGGGATGGACATCACGTTCTTCGGGACCCCGTGGGGTCCGATCCCGAACAGGAGGGTGATGCTCTGCCCCCTCTCGACCATCTCGACCGTCTGAGACAGCGTGATCTGCTTCTTGGGGTCGGGTTTGCAGGTGGTCAGGACCACCTCGCCCAACTGGGGCGGGAATCCCTTCCCGGGGTACGGGAAGCACTGGAAGCGACCGGATTCCGCCATCTCCATGAAGTTCTTGCCGTGTCCCCCGATGCTCGTGGTGCCTGCGACCCATTCCGCGATCTCCTTCGGCGTGCGGGCGTCCTCCGGGATCGGGAAGCCGAACAGGGCCAATCCCATGTCGTAGGCCCTCGCGAGGTCGCCTGCGCGCGCTATGACGCGCCTGTGAGGCTCCCTGAAGTTCTGGTCGTACGAGTTGTAGAGTCCGATCGTTATCCTTCCGCGTCCCATCGTGTCTTCCTCCTGCGGCCGACGATCGCGTAGAGGTCGCCGTCCATGAATATGTCCAGGTCGGGGTGCTCCGCCTTGATGCGCTCGATCTCCGCCATGACCTGCGACATCGTGAGGTTGCAGGTCTTGATGTCGATGAAGACGTAATCGGGCTTCATGGGGATACCCACAGAAAAGATGGAAGAAGAGTCATGGTGCCGTGAGCCGGGCTCGAACCAGCGACTTCAAGATCTTCAGTCTTGCACTCTCCCAACTGAGTTACCACGGCGTTATTCGACCCTATAGATGACCTGTTTATAATGTTTGTGCGGGACCGGCTCGCCGCCGGCCCCGCCCGGGTCACTGATCGCCCTCCATGGGGATGTTATCTGGCACTTCCGGGTCCGAAGGGACGTCCGGCGCCTCGTACTCGATCTCCTGCTCCTGCTCCTCGGTCATGATCGGCTCGACGGCGACGACCTTGTCCCCGTCGTTCAAGTCCATGATCCTGACGCCCTTGGCGTTGCGGCCGGTCTCCCTGATCTCGTCGGTCTTGATGCGGATGATCTTGCCGGAGGAGGATGTGAGCATCAGCTCGTCGCCGTTGTCGACCTTCCTGACGCTGACGACCCTGCCGTTCCTCTCGTCGGTCTTGATGGTGATGACACCCTTCCCTCCGCGGCGCGTCTTCCTGTAGTCGTCCACGTCGGAGATCTTCCCGTATCCGTTCTCCGATACCGTCAGCAGCCTGTCGCCAGACTTGACGACCGCCATGGAGACCACGCGGTCGCCCTCGTTCAGGGTCATCCCCTTGACACCCATGGTGTCCCTTCCGGTGGCGCGGGCGTCGGATTCGTCGAACCTGACGGCCTGTCCGTCCGCGGAGGCGATGATGATCTGATCGTTCCCGTCGGTGATGTCGGTCTCGATCAGCTCGTCGCCCTCCTCCAGCTTGATCGCCTTGATGCCGCGGGCGCGGACGTTGCCGTACGCGGCGAGGGAGGTCTTCTTGAACAGACCCTCGCGGGTGCAGAACACCAGATACCTGTCCTCGGGGAATCCGGAGGCGCAGATGGTGTTGACCACCTTCTCGCCCTCCTCCAGGTCGGACAGGAGGTTCACGATGGGCTTGCCCTTGGACTGCCTGCTGCCCTCCGGGATCCTGTAGGCCTTGAGCCAATGCAGGCGGCCGTGGTTGGTGATGAACATCACGTAGTCGTGGGACGAGGTGACGAACATCGACACCACGCGGTCCTCCTCCTTGGTCTGCATGCCTATCAGCCCCTTGCCTCCGCGGGACTGCTGCCTGTAGGTGCTCAGAGGGATCCTCTTGATGTAGTTGTCAGCGGAGATGGTGATGACCACCTGCTCCCTCGGGATGAGGTCCTCGTCGTCGGAGTCGATGGGGTTCGGGTCGATGACCGTCCTGCGGTCGTCGCCGTAGGTCTCCTTCATCTCGGCGAGCTCGGTCTTGATGATGCCCAGGACCCTCTCCTCGCGGGCGAGGATGTCCTTCAGGTCGTCCATCGTGACGATGAGCGCGTTGTACTCATCCTTGAGGGAGGTGATCTCCAGCCCGGTGAGCTTCTGGAGCCTCATGTCCAGGATGGCCTTCGCCTGGTCGGAGTCGATCTCCAGCAGGGTCTGCAGACCCTGGTTGGCCGATTCCGCATCCTCGGACCCGCGGATGAGCGCGATGGTCTCGTCGAGCATGTTCAGGGCCTTCATCAGCCCCTCGAGTATGTGGAAGCGCTTCTCCGCCTGGGCCAGATCGAACTGCGTCCTCCTGACGACGACCTGCTTCCTGTGGTCGATGTAGTGGCCGATCAGGGCCTTCAGGCTGAGGATGGTGGGCTTGTTGTCCACCAGGGCGATGTTGATGATCCCGTAGGTGACCTCCATGTTGGTCTTCCTGAACAGGTTCTCCAGGACCACCGCGGGGATCGCGTCCTTGTGCAGCTCGATGACTATGCGCATCCCGTGCCTGTCGGACTCGTCGCGGAGATCCGTGATCCCCTCGATGTCCTTGTTCTTGACACGGTCCGCGATCTGCTCGATGAGCATGGACTTGTTGACCTGGTAGGGGATCTCGTCGACGATGATCCTCTCCTTCCCGTTGGCCATGTCCTCCATGTGGACGTTGGACCTGACCCTGAGCCTGCCGCGCCCGGTCTCGTAGGCCGAGCGTATCCCGGCGAGACCGTAGATCGTCCCTCCGGTGGGGAAGTCGGGGCCCTTGACGAACTGCATCAGGTCCTCCATGGTCGCATCGGGGTGGTCGATCTGATGCACGATGGCGTCGCACACCTCGCGGAGGTTGTGCGGGGGCATCTTGGTCGCCATACCGACGGCGATACCGTCCGAACCGTTCACCAGCAGGTTGGGGAACTTGGAGGGCAGGACGGACGGCTCCTTGAGCGATCCGTCGTAGTTGTCGACCATGTCGACGGTGTCCTTGTCCAGATCCGCCATCAGGTCGCTGGCCATCTTGGTCAGCCTGGCCTCGGTGTAACGCATGGCCGCAGCGGAATCGCCGTCGACCGAACCGAAGTTACCCTGACCGTCCACCAGGGGGTACCTGAGCGAGAACGGCTGGGCCATCCTCACCATCGCCTCGTACGCGGCGGAGTCGCCGTGCGGGTGGTACTTACCGAGCACCTCTCCCACCACGGTCGCGGACTTCTTGTGGGGGCGGTTGTACTGCAGTCCCAGGCTGTCCATGGCGAACATGATCTTCCTGTGGACCGGCTTGAGACCGTCGCGGACGTCGGGCAGAGCGCGCCCGACGATGACGCTCATGGAGTAGTCGATGTAGGAGCGCTGCATCTCCTTCTCGATGGGCTGGATTATGAGTTTCCTCTCTCCGTCCATGGTATCACACATCCAGGTTGATCACTTCGTGGGCGTGCTCGATGATGAACTCGCGCCTCGGCTCCACGTCGTCGCCCATCAGGACGGAGAACAGCTGGTCGGCCAGGATCCCGTCCTCGATGGTCACCTTCTTCATTATCCTGGATTCCGGGTTCATGGTGGTCTCCCACAGCTGCTGCGGGTTCATCTCTCCCAGACCCTTGTACCTGGAGACGTTCGCGCCCTGTCCCAGCTCGGCCATGGCGGCGGTCATCTCCTCGTCGTTGTAGGCGTAGATCTGCTTCTTGCCCTTGTAGACCCTGTAGAGCGGGGGCATGGCTATGTAGACGTGCCCGGCCTCGATGAGGGGCTTCATCTGCCTGTAGAACAGCGTCAGGAGGAGCGTGCCGATGTGCGCACCGTCCACATCCGCATCGGTCATGATGACGACGTTGTGGTAGCGGATCTTGGTGACGTCGAAGTCCTTCCCTATGCCTCCTCCGATCGCGATGGCGAGGTTCTTGATCTCCTCGTGGTCCAGGAGCTTGTCCGGACGGGCCTTCTCGACGTTGAGGATCTTCCCCCTCAGCGGGAGGATGGCCTGGAACTGCCTGTCCCTGCCCTGCTTGGCGCTGCCTCCTGCGGAGTCCCCCTCCACGATGTACAGCTCGCACTTGGCCGGGTCCCTCTCGGAGCAGTCGGCGAGCTTCCCGGGGAGACTGGTCGTTTCCAGGACGCTCTTCCTGCGGGTGGCGTCGCGGGCTTTCCTCGCGGCCTCGCGGCTCTCGTAGGCGGAGATCGCCTTCTTGATGATGGTCTGCGCCACCTGCGGGTTCTCCAGCATATACTCGGCGAGCTTCTCGTTCACCAGGGTGGAAACGGCCCCCTGGGCCACGGAGCTCCCCAATTTGGCCTTGGTCTGGCTCTCGAACTGGGGGTCCGGCATCCTGATGCTGACGATCGCCGTCAGCCCCTCGCGGCAGTCGCTGCCCTCGAGGGTGGTGTCCTTCAGGAGGTTGTTGGCCTTGCCGTAGTCGTTGAGGGTCTTGGTCAGCGCGGTCCTGAACCCGGTCAGGTGCGTTCCGCCCTCCGGCGTGTAGATGGTGTTCACGAACGGGTCGATCTCCTCGTTGTACCCGTCCGTCCACTGCATCGCGATGTCCATCTCGACGCCGTTCCTCTCCCCGTCGAAGCGTATGGGGGTGGGGTGCAGGGGCGTCTTGGACCTGTTGAGGTACTGCACGAACTCGGAGACCCCTCCGTCGAAGTGGAACGTCTCCTTCTTGCCCGTGCGCTTGTCCTCGAAGTTGATGGTGACCTTGGTGTTCAGGAAGGCCTGGTTGCGGAACCTGTTCTGCAGGACCGCGTAATCGAATGAGACGGTCTCGAACATCGTGGGGTCCGGCCAGAACGTGATCGTCGTCCCGTGCCTGTCGGAATCGCCGACGACCTCCACGGGTCCGTCGGGCACGCCCTCGGCGTACGACTGCCTGAAGCGTTTTCCCTCCCTGTCCACGACCGCGATCAGCTTCTTGGAGAGGGCGTTCACGACGGATACACCCACTCCGTGCAGACCGCCGGAGACCTTGTAGCTGTTCTGATCGAACTTTCCGCCGGCGTGCAGGTCCGTGAGACACATCTCCAGGGCGGACTTGCCCTCCTTGTGGTTCATCCCGGTGGGGATGCCCCTTCCGTCGTCCACGACGGTGATGGAGCCGTCCTCGTTGATCGTCACGTCCACTTCCGTGGCGAAACCCGCCATGACCTCGTCGATGGAGTTGTCGACGACCTCGAAGACGATGTGGTGGAGTCCGCGGGAGTCTGTGGATCCGATGTACATCCCGGGCCTCTTCCTTACAGCCTCGAGGCCGTGCAGCGCCGTGATAGAATCGGCGCCGTAGTCCATCTCGGCCTTCTCGAAGTTCCCATCCATAATCTTACCTCGTCCGACCGATGCCCTGATTATATTAATAATATACGCGCGTGCGAGCGCATGCGCGCGTAATAAAGAAAAATGGGCCGGCTGGTTCGCCGGAAACGGTTCTGGCATCCGCCCGCCCGATTGCCATAACGCTACGAAGAAGCGCAAGGCTAAACATGGCCACCTTGATACGCCGTCCAATGAGCACCATCATGGAGCAGGCCCGCAGGGGCGAAATCACAGACCTGATGAGACGCGTCGCGGAGAAGGAGGGCGTCTCACCGGAGTTCATCTGCAGGGGGATCGCATCCGGGAGGATATGCGCCCCCCACAACCCGGCGCACGACCCGGAGCCGGCCGCCATCGGCGAAGGGCTCTCCGTCAAGATCAACGTGAACCTCGGCACGTCCAGGGACATCGTGGACCTGGATTCCGAGCTCGAGAAGCTCAGGATCGGCCTGAGATACGGCGCCGACGCCGTCATGGACCTGAGCACCGGAGGGGACATCGACGCCATCCGTGCGAAGCTGCTGTCCGAATGCCCCGTCATGATGGGGTCCGTCCCCATCTACCAGACCGGTCTGACCGCCGCCAGGCGCAACGCAGTGGTGGAGATGACCGAGGACGACATCTTCAACGGCATCGAGAAGCACGCCAAGGACGGGATGGACTTCATGACCGTCCACTGCGGCATCACCCGCGAATCGGTCGCGTGGCTGCAGAAGAGCGGACGCCTGATGGACGTCGTCTCCAGGGGAGGCTCCTTCCTGACCGCATGGATCCTCCACAACGGGGAGGAGAACCCGCTGTTCAAGAACTACGACTACCTGCTCGAGATGGCCAGGAAGTACGAGTTCACCCTGTCCCTCGGCGACGGATTCAGGCCCGGATGCATCAACGACGCGTCCGACCAGGCCCAGATCTCCGAGCTGATGACCCTCGGACACCTCGTGAGGCGCGCACGCGCCGCAGGGGTGCAGAACATGGTCGAAGGTCCCGGGCACGTCCCGCTGGACCAGGTCCCCATGAACATCCAGCTGGAGAAGAGGATGTGCGACGGAGCGCCGTTCTACGTCCTCGGACCCCTCGTGACCGACATCGCGCCCGGATACGACCACATCGTGGGCGCCATAGGCGGATCCGTGGCGGCCCAGGCCGGAGCGGACTTCCTCTGCTACCTCACGCCCGCCGAGCACCTGTCCCTGCCGGACGTCGACGACGTCAGGGAGGGAGTGATCGCATCGAAGATCGCCGCCCACGTCGGCGACCTGTGCAGAGGGATCGGACAGGAGAGGGACGAGCGCATGGCGAGGGCGAGGAAGGTCCTCGACTGGAACACCATGTACGACACCTGCATCGACCCCGAGAAGGCCCGCAGGTACAGATGCAGGGGCTGCACCGAGGAGAGCGAGGGATGCTCCATGTGCGGCGACGTCTGCGCCATCAAGATCGTCAACACCTACATGAAGAGGGAGGACGACGGCAACCACGACTGCTGAGATGCGGGTATGAGAAGAGATGGAGCCACTGGAGGGGATCGAACCCCCGGCCTACGGTTTACGAAACCGCCGCTCTACCGCTGAGCCACAGTGGCGCTGACAGTGCGATAGGTTCCACCTATATAAGGGATAATACAAACCGCTTCAAACGGCCGTCGGAGGGGATAGGGGCTGCGAAGCCCTCATCCCTTCCGGTAATGCGGGAACATGTCCCTGAACACGACCGCGTCCTTCTCTATGAGCGGCGATTCGCAGATGAACGTGCATTCCTGCTTGGAATCGTCGAGGATCCCCGCCAATATCGACAGGTCGGGGTCCTTCGCCTCCAGCGGGAGATGGGAGATCTCGCCCTTCTCCCCGTACTTTATGCAGCTTATGTGGAAGTGCGCGATGGGTCCGGAGAGCGAGAAGAACTGGTCGGTCAGGTCGCGCATGTCCTTCTCGGTGCGGAGGCATCCGCGCCCCCTGGCGTGGACGTGCGCCACATCCAGTACCGGATGGACCCCGTCCACCCTGTCCATGACCTTCGAGATCTCGTCGAGAGTGCCGAACTGACCCGTCTTCCCCATGGTCTCGACGCCCAGGATGACGTCCTTGATCCCCTCGTCGTCCAGGAGGTCCTTGCACTTGGAGAGGCCCTCGCACACGGAATCCAGCGCGGTATCGGGCGATTTCCCGTAGGATGCGGCGTGGATCACGATGATGTACGCGCCGAGATGATGCGCCGCGCGGGCGGTGTCCATGACCCAATCGATGCTCTTCTCGCGGGTCTCGGGGTTGTCGGAGTTGAAGCTGATGAAGTAGGGCGCATGGCAGCTGAGCCTTATGTCGAGCTCCTTGGCCTTGGCGCCGATCTCCTCCGCGCGCTCCGGCTTGATGCGGGCCCCGCGGACGAACTCCACCTCGAGCGCGTCCAATCCCAGGCCTCTCGTGTATTCCAAGGCGCCTTCCGGCTTCTTCCCGGCAGCAGGGTACCCCGCAGGTCCGAATCTCATAGACTCCCGGATGCGTCCGGATTATTATTCGATGCCGACGATGACCCCCGCATGAAGTTGGATCTCGACGTCTCGCTCGACCCCACGCTCGGATGCGGACAGGCGCACCGGTGGAGGAAGGACGGGGACGTCTGGGAGGGCGTCCTGGGGAACGAGATCGTCCGTCTGAGGCAGACCGAGGACGGGATCGAGGCCGAGGGATGCTCCGATAAGGGGAGGCTCCTGCGCTACCTCCGCTCCGACGACGACCTTGAAGCGATAATCGCCGAGATCTCCGAACGCGACCCGTACGTCGCTTCGCTCTCGCAACACTGCCCGGGACTCCGCATCCTCAAACAGGATGAATGGGAGTGTCTGGCGACGTATCTCCTGGCGACCAACGCCAACGTCGGCAGGATCGGGAAGATGGTCGAATCCGTCTGCGACTGCTTCGGGAAGGACCTCGGCGGCAGGCATGCCTTCCCGACGCCGAAGGAGATCCTCGACGGAGCGGACAGGATATGCACCTGCAGACTCGGCTTCAGAGAGGGCAGATTCATCGAGCTGGCACAGCGCGTCGAGGACGGCGAGATCGACCCCGCCGGGATCTCGGAGCTGAGCTACGGGGAATGCGTGGACGAGCTCATGGGGATCAACGGCGTCGGCCCGAAGGTGGCCGACTGCGTCGCGATATTCGGATACGGGCACCTGGAGGCGTTCCCCGTGGACGTCCGCATCTCGAAGGTCATGGAGGCCATGTACGGCGTGAAAGGCTCGTACAAGGCCGTATCGTCCTACGGGCGGGAGAAGTTCGGCAGATACGCCGGATACGCCCAGGAGTTCCTGTATCACAGCAAGTTCATCGATCAGCGAGGGCGGGGGAGCTCGCTGCAGCATTCCGGCGGGTACACCCCGGTCTGCTCCTTGTAGATCATCGCGAGGAGCCCGGATTTCTTCACGACACCACAGAGCCAGCAGACCTCGGCGCCGTAATCCGCTCCGTCCTTGGCGATCCTGCGGGCGGCCGTCTTGACGGCCTCCTCGAACTCGGGGTACATGGGGAACGACGAATAGTCCCCTCCGCGCTTCTTGGTGAGATACTGGGAGATCGCGGCGTCCGTGACGCCGAATTTCTTGGCGACCTGCGCCTGCGTCATGCCGTAGCCCTCGACCAGCTCCCTGGCGAGTTCCCTCCGGACGAGCGGCAGGATCTGCCAGACGACGACCTCGCAGGGTATCTTCATAAGGCCTGTGAAGGTGTCGGGATATTTAGGGTTAAGGCCGTTAACTCCTTCACAGCCTGGAGCCGAGGTTCAGCTTCGAATAGAACTCGGAGACGTCCCAATCGTCGTCGTCCTGCTCCCTCTGGCTCTCCAGCCTGACGCCCACGGACTGAGCGGCCTCCTTCATGACCCTGCCGGCCCTGTCGGTGCCCTCGAACTCCTCGACCTTCGCCCCGGACGCGCAGATCTTGCCCTTGAACGAGCCGATGATCTCCGGCCCGTGCATGACGACCGACTTGGCGGTCTCGCAGCGCGCCTTGATGACGTCCCTGAGGTACAGGCTGAGGTTGTCCTGCGTGTTCAGCACGAAGGTCTCCCCGAACCCTATCGGCTCCTTCCCGACATCGGCGGCGGTCATCCACCTGAGCGTCGGGTCCCCCTCGACGAAGAAACCCTTCTTCAGGAAGCCCTCGTCCTCCAGGGACGAGAGGATCCTGCGGGTCTCCCCCATCCTGCACTCGATGAACCCTGCGATGAGATCGGCCGTGAACGACCCGAAGGCCTTGAAATGCCTGCGGGTCACCTCCTTCAGGGCCTCGGTCCTGTCCATCCCGATGTCCTTGACCTCGGAGTACCTGGAATCCGGCCCCTGTCCGATGACCGTCCCGCGGACGAGCTCGTTGATCGCCTCGGCGGTCACCTCCTGCGAGTACGGGGATGCCGAGATGATGTCCTTCCTGGACACGGGCTGGTCGCGCCTCACGATCCCCAGGACGTTCTTCGCCGGCTCGGTGAACTGGATCGCCTTGGCGGACCTGTACAGGGACGCCTCCGACGGGCTGGCGTATCCGATGTACGATGGCATCAGAGCCGTCTTGATCGCTCCCGTCCCGTCGAGCTGCTTCTTCAGCGATGAGGAATCCTTGATGCGGATGAGCGTCTCCTGGTCGCCGCGGATGTATCCGCGGACGCGCAGGAGATCCCCGGCACCGGGGAGGCGGTCGGCCTTGGCCACGCCCTGCCTCTTTATCGCCATGGAGATCAGCAGATTCTCCTCCACGGTCCACGGATCGAACCTGCCCTTGGCGTAGAACCCGTTGACCTCGTGGTAGCCCTTGGATTCCAGCAATGCGACGGTCTCCCCGTCGAGGTCGGCGGCATCCTTCTTCAGGATCTCGCGGATGCGGACGATCTCCATCCCCTTCTGCGAGTAGAATCCCATGATGCGGTCCACCGCATCCAGGGCCCCGGGCAGGAGGTCCGGGGAATCCAGATCCATCCCGCGGATGTCGATGACCCCGGCCATCTCCCACATCTCGATGGCCCCGACGACCGTGTCCCCCCTGGCGATGGGATAGATCCACCTGTCGCCGTAGCGGGACGTGATCTCCGCCCATTTGGAACCCATATCGGGATCGTACAGGGAGAGCACCCTCAGAGGGAACTCCTGCTCCGGCACCTCCGACAATGCGTGGATCTCGTCGGGCATTATCAGCATGGGCGTCTGCCCCTCGCCCACGAGGATGGTCTGCGCCCCGATCTCCGCGGCTATCGCCTCGGACCTGTCGGCCGGGAGGCCGGTGATGAATCTCAGTGCTGTCACCGGGACGGGGCCGTATCCGCGCACCGCGGCAGCGGTCAGGTCCCTGGCGGGATCCCCGGCCGGCTCGTCGGGCTCGTAGACGGAATAGGTGTTCTCCGTCCCCCAGTCCTCCTTGTCGTCGAAGGTGCGGATGACCTTCAGCGACCTGTCGATCCTCATGACCGCCTCCTTGGCGGCCTCCTTCTCCATGCCTGTGGCCGCGATGATCTGCCTGAGCGTCGCTCCCCCGTTGCGCTCTATCACCTCGAGGATGCGCTCGTCCCCGGGCTGTGTCTCGTCCACCCTCAGGGTGGCGAGGCGGTCGCCGTCCTCCTTCAGGACGAACCTGACCTTCCCTCTGACGAACCTGCCGAGGAGGATCTCGCCGTCCCTCCTCATCCTCTGCCATTCGCGGAGATCGAAGTTCTCCACCCTCTGGTAGACGTCCAGCTCGCTCCCGGCGGAGCCGTAGAACTCGAAATAGGCGCGGATCGACGGGAACATCTCGCCCTTGGACAGCCTGTAGCGCTCGACCGTCTCGTAATCGTAGACGTTGTCCCTGCCGGCCTTCAGGCGCATGTAGTCCAGCTTGAGCATGTACTGGTCGCCCTCGGAGATCAGGAAGCGTCCCTTGACGACCTCCTCCTCGGCGCACAGCGATTCCAGCGAGGACCTCGCCGCCGAATCGTCCAGAGACAGGGCGTAGGCGACCTCCTGCACGGTGGCGGGGGCGAAGCACTCCAGATAGCGGAGCACGATGCGGTCCGTGGCCGCGGAGCGGTCCAACTCGGGATAATCGGTCCTGGAGAAGTACCACCTGTTGTTCCCGGCGATCCCCGAGCGGGTGACCAGGTACATCGACTCCAGCTTCCTCACGGACCTGAACGTCTTGTCCTCGCTGATCTCCAGCTCGGCGGTGATCTCCGACATGGCGGTCCTCTCGCCTATGCAGTTGTAGACGGCCTTGTCGGTCTCGTTGAGCTCCCTGTCCTTGCGGGTCGCGGCGGCGTAGTAGGGGATCTCGGACGCGAGCATCACGTGCGTCTCGTCCAGGAACACCGTCCCCAGCGTCCCGTCGTTGATCAGGTCCCTGATCCATCCGTCCACGGTGGCCTTGTCCTCGTCCGAATAGGCGTAGACGTTCCTGCCCCTCTGCCTGATGGCCTGCAGAGGCCCGGTGGACGCCAGCAGCTTGGGGATGTCGTCCTTGCAGACGGCCCTGGGGGGCTTCTGCGAATAGTACGGGACGATCTGGTCCTCGGTGAACTCGAACTCGCTGATCCCGTCGCCCAGCGCGCGGTACAGGACCTTGCGGTGGAGCTCGCGGAGCAACGCCGACCGGTCCTCCATCAGCACGATGTCGGAGAACCCGGACAGGATGGCGGAGTGCGCGAACGGCGACGGGGTGCCGGTGAAGCGGATGATGTCCACGGACATCTTCCCGGAGCCGATCATGTCCAGGACGACCCTGGCGTTCTTCACGTCCATGTCGTCCTCCAGCACCTCCCTGTACGTTTCCTCGATCACGGGCACGTTCTCCATGTCGCCCAACGCCTCCAACAGGTACGACGAGCGGACCTGCTGCCTGTTGACCGATATGGGGCGGCCCATGTAGTTCCTCAGGATCATGAAGCTGCGGGCCGCGGTGTGCCTGAACCTGAGCTTGAATATCTCGGAATCGCGGATGGATTTCCTCAGGATGGGTTCCAATTCGGAAGTCCCGATCATGCCCGGGACGGTGGCGGGGTCGATCTTCCTCGGGAGTCCGAGCATGAAGCTGTCGTCCGATATGGTGACCGAGACGTTCGCTCCGATCGCCCCGGTTATCCTGTAGGCGTAGGCGCGGGACAGGGCGTCGTTGACCCTGCGTCCGAACGGGAAGTGGAACACCAGCTTCTGGTTCCCGGAGGGGTCGATGTACTCCTCGATGGCGAGCCTGTCGCAGTCCGGGATGAATCCCGCGACCGCCTCCTGCTCCCTGAAATAAGACAATATGCTGCGGGCGGAGCCCTCGTCGACGTCGAACTCCTCGGAGATGCCCTTGACGGCCTCCTTGTCCGGCTCGGATATCCTGGAGCCCATCTCCTTGCGGAACTCGGCGATGTCCATGGACAGGTCGAAGCTCCTCGGGAGCATCTCCCCGGCCCAGGAGGGCACTGTGGGCTTCCTCCCGCTGGCCTCCTTGACGTACGCCGTCATCCCCTTGGAGCGGACGAACTCGAACGAACGCCCTCCCAGGACGAAGACGTCCCTGGGGGACAGCCTCTCCACGAACTTCTCGGACAGCTCGCCGGCGGTGGTGCCGTGGTTGGTCACCACGCGGTAGTTCGCCTCCTCCGGGATCGTCCCCAGGTTCATGAAGTAGATCATCCTGGAGCCCTTCTTCCTGCCGAACTGCTCCTCCTGCTCGTCGTACCATATCTTGGAGTAGACGCCCTCGAAGTCGTCCTTGCTCCCCAGGTACCTGAGCACCTCGTTGAAGCTCTCCTCCGAGAGGTTGCGGTAGCAGTACGATCCCTTGACGAGATAGAACGCATCGCCGACGTCCCATTTGCGGTCCAGGCTCATGCCGACGATGGTCTGGGAGAGGACATCGAGACAGTTCTCGGGGATCCCCACGCGGTCGATGTCCCCGCGGTGGGCGGCCCTGCACATGACCGCGCATTCCACCAGGTCGTCCGGATCGAACACCAGGAGACGTCCTTTCGCGACCTTCCCGAAGCTGTGACCGCTCCTCCCGATCCTCTGAAGACCTTTCGCCACGGATTTGGGGGAGCCGATCTGACAGACCAGGTCCACGGACCCGATGTCGATGCCGAGCTCCAGCGATGTCGAGGATACGACGCACTTGATCTCGCCGCGCTTCAGCCTCTCCTCCACGTCGAGCCTGATCTCCTTGCCGAGGGAGCTGTGGTGGACCTCCACGCTCTCGAGCCCCCTCTCCTTGAGCTTGTACACCACGCTCTCCGCCCCGGACCTGGTGTTGGTGAAGACAAGGGTGGTCTCGTGCTGGTCGATGAGGTCCTTCAGCATGTCGTACATCATCGAGTTGACGATGTCCGAGGGCAGGGTGGTCATGTCCGCCGCGGGACAGATCACCTTCAGATCCAGCTGCTTCTTGGATCCGGATTCTATCAGCGCCACATCCCTGCAGGAACCGTCGGGGTTGCATCCGACCAGGTACGCGGCGATGGATTCTATCGGAGCGAGCGTCGCGGACAGCCCTATCCTGACGAATTCGCGCTGGCAGTGGTATCTCAGCCTCTCCAGCGTCAGTGACAGGAAAGCCCCCCTCTTGGAGTCGCAGATGTCGTGGATCTCGTCCAGGATGACCCATTCGACGTTCTCGAACGCCTCGCTGAACTTCGGGGCGGACAGGATGAGCGCGAGGCTCTCCGGTGTGGTGATGAGGATGTGGGGAGGATGGCGGACCATCTTCTGCCTCTCGCTCTGGGGCGTGTCCCCGGAACGGACGGCCACGCGGATGTCCGGGACGTTCATCCCGCGCTCCGCCGCCAGCTGACGCATCTCCTCCAACGGCTGGTTCAGGTTGCGGTTGACGTCGTTGGCGAGCGCTTTGAGCGGGGAGACGTAGATGCAGTACACCCTCTCGTCCAGGGTCCCCTCCCTGGCGTAGCGGGTGAGTTCGTTGATGATGCTGGTGAACGCGGTGAGGGTCTTCCCGGATCCGGTGGGCGACGAGACCAGGACGTTCCTCCTCTGGTGGATGACCGGGATGGCCTTCGCCTGCGGGATGGTGAGGTCGCCGAACCTCTCGTCGAACCAGGTGGAGATGAGAGGCTCCATCAGCGACATAACCTCATCCTTCGTGTAGGTCTTATCCACTTTCTCCAGCATCGGTACCACAATCGTCAAACCCATGAACAGGTCCGTAATAAGTATTTCTAGGACAGGGGCGCGGACCTGCGATTAGAACGGACGGGCTTGCCTTCGATTAACCGAACGGTTCGTTCTCAATTGACCGAACGCTCACATGGCCAGCATCATAGGTGGACATGGGCCCGTATCATCAGACTTCCGGGTGTCGGGCGACTTCGGATAGCGTCGGGTGCTGAAGAGTCCGTTCACTACCATTATCTATACGTCGGTCGTTGAACACCCATGGACCGCGACCG
>CAVDQR010000012.1:5289-15498 GCA_963611065.1 Bacteroides ovatus | reverse complement strand
GATGTCGACGAACTGGGACCAGACGTACTCCATGTCGATGGATCCGAGGTATCCGACACCGAACAGGAAGGCGACGATGTCTCCGTTGGTGACGGCGTAGTCGGCGAGCTCTTTTCCGCCGAGGGTCTCACAGGACAGGACATCGGCTCCGTTCTCGCAGGCGATCTCGGCGCAGTTGAACAGTGCCTCGGGGTAGGCGTGCTTGCCGCCCATTCCGGGCCTGTATCCCTCTTCCGCCTCACGCTGGTCGGGGATGGTCTGCCTGACGGCACAGTTGATGCCGTACTCCTCGTGGAACTTCTCGCAGATCGCTTTCTGTCCCTCGACGACGGGGGTGGCCATCTTGGGGTTACCCATCTGGGAGACCCACTCGGTCTCGAGCTGGACGTCGGGGAATCCGACGGTGACGGCCCTGTTGAGGATGTCCTTCGAGATGTAGTCGACGTACTCCTTCCTCAGGGACTCGGGGTCCTTCTCTTTTCCGGGCCTGGGTCCGTAGTTGATCTCGGGGATGACGCGTCCGGCTCCGACCTTGAGTCCGAAACCGTAGGAGATCGGGTGCTTCGCTGTTCCGAAGACCATCTCATCCGCGCTGCCGTATGCCATCTTGGTGCATCTTGTTGCTGCCATCTTAATCACTCCTCCCCGCCGACGATGTTGTCCCACTCGTCCCTTATTCTCTTCCAGTCGTATCCAGCCAGGATCTTGTCAGCGATCGGGGGCGTCTGAGGCGCTTTCTCGGAGTAGATTCCGAGGGGGAACGACTCGGCGAAGTCCCTGTTCACCGCACCGCCGGCCGCCATGAACGGAATGGTGACTCCGTCGGCGACGAGCTTCTCGGCTGCTCTGGGGAATGCGGTCATGGTGGTGGTCATGAGAGCGGTTCCGGTAACCATGAGGGGCTTGACCTCCTCGACCTTGGCGACGACATCGACGACTGCGACGTCCTTGCCCATGTCGATGACGGTGTATCCGGAGGACCTCAGCATGACAGCGGCGATGTTCTTTCCGATGTCGTGGGGGTCTCCCTCAGCGGCGTGCATGACGACGGTTCCTTTGGTCTCTCTTCCACCGGGGATCTGCTTCTCGGCGATTGCGATTCCGATCTCCATGGTCTTGGCGGCCATCATGATCTCGGGCAGGTAGTAGATGTGCTCGGCGTACAGTTTCGCGACGCACTCCATTCCTACAACGAGTCCGTTGTTGATGATGTCGAGCGGCTGCTTGGACTGCAGAGCCTTGGTGGTTGCCGGTCCGACGTCCTTGAACTTCATGTACAGGACGGTCTCCGCGACCTCTTTGAGGATCGGGTCTGCCGGCAGCATCTTCTTTGCAACGGCCTCGGGGGTGGTCTCGTTCTGAGACTCAACGTCGTAGCGTTTGAGGATCTTCGCGAAATCCACCTTGCTGTAGTCAATCATCTGTTTTCCTCCTATGTCTCGTCCGGATCGCTCCGAACTCAACGAGATAATGATGCCATTCGAATGTATTTAACCCAATAACGGGGATGGATGTTGAATCCATAGTATATAAAGGACCGAAAAATGTTCAAATACCGTTGTTCGCAACCACCCGATTCGGGTTGGAAAATACCCCCCATTCTTTATAAATGAATATTTAAAGAAACGAACATTCTTTATAAAGAAATGAAAAAATGTACAAAAGGGATAATAATTCTATAATAATCCTAACTAGGAACATCCATTCTCACTCACTGTCCATGACCGCATAAGATTCGGCGAGCAGGTATGTCCGCCAACTCATTCATCCATCCGAACATCCAGCTCGGAGACGCCCTCCTCCATCCCTTATTAATAGAGAATATAGAACTCCGAAGTTAACACGAGTCTAAACGCGAAATATGTCTGGAAGAGCCTTATATCCTAGAATCAATCGCGTTGCCCATGTATGTCTACATACTGGGCGGATTCCTCGGAAGCGGGAAGACCACCCTTCTGATGAAAATCGCCTCGATGTACACGAAACGCGGGGAGAAGACCGCACTGCTCGTCAACGAGTCCGGAGAGATCGGCGTCGACGGGGCCACCCTGAAGGCTCAGGGCTACGATGCGATCGAACTGCCCAACGGATGCATCTGCTGCACCCTGTCCGGCACGCTCCAGACCGCGCTGAAGAACATCAAGAAGGACATCGACCCCGACATCATCATCGTGGAGCCCACCGGTCTCGCCCTCCCCCACAAGGTGAAGGAGCTGGTCGAGGTCTCCATGATCGACCCCGACGAGATCTACATCATCGGCGTCGCCGACGTCCAGAGGTTCGAGGACCTGATCAAGAAGAAGGAGGACTTCTTCAAGATGCAGATGTCCAAGGCCGACTTCATAATCATCAACAAGAAGGACCTCGCCAAGCCCGGACAGATCGAGGAGGTCACCGGGTGGATCAACAAGGAGTTCCCGGGCAAGCCCGTGTTCTCCGTCTCCGCCAAGACCGACGAGGACATCGACAAGCTCTACGAGATGATGAGATGAGCGAGCATCACGAGCACGGACCGGACTGCAAATGCGGCTGCCACGATCACGACCATGAGCATGATCACGAGCAGACCTCCCTCGAGGTCGCCGGCGGATGCGCCGAGGGTCTCCAGGGAACGATCACCGGATGGAACGCGGATGCCGAGGCCAGGCTGGCCAAGGCCCTGCTGACCGTCGGCGAGTGGGTCACCAAGGAATCCGGGTGCCTGCTGGGCCACATCAAGGCCGCCGTCGTCGACGAGGACGGCAACGGGATCACCCTGAACCTCACGGACATCGAGAACGGCGTGGAGCACCACGGCACCCTCGAGCCCATGGAGAAGGTCCGCTTCGCATTCATGTGCGCCGTCCTGGATGTGGACGAGCACGAGCTCAGGCACAGGATGTTCCATGCGATCGACGACACCGGGCTCGACTACGAGCTCGACGAGCACGTGGAATGCCACTGCCACGACCATGACCACGAGCACGGTCACGAGCATCACCACCACGACCATGATCATGACCATGATCACCACCACGAGCACGGCGAGGGATGCGGCTGCCATCACCACGACCATGAGGATCATGACCACGAGCATGAGCACCACCATCACGATCACGAGGACGGGTGCTGCGGAGGAAAGTCGCAGGAGCCCGAGAAGAAGGAGAAGAAACCCTCCTTCTTCGACAGACTGAGGAGGAAAACGCGATGAGTTACGGAATATCTATAGACATAGGGACCAGCGGGAGCAGGGCCCATGCCGTCGATCTGAAAGACGGCAGGATCCTGTCGACCGCGGTCACCGAGTGCCACCCGCTCCCGGGCGCCAACATCATGGACCATCTCACGTTCTGCATCAACGTCGGAACGGACATGGCCCACAAGATCCTGATCGACACCGAGAACAAGCTGATCAGGACCCTCGGCATCGACCTCAACCAGGTCGAGAGGGTCAGCATCTGCGGGAACCCGATCCAGCTGTCCCTGTTCCAGGGCATCCCGGTCGACGACCTCGCCTTCGCCGGCGAGAACGCCCACAAGGCCAGGGGGATCGAGGCCCAGAAGAGGGATGCGGGAGTGTTCTCCGCCGTGGACGTCGGACTGGACGTCAAGGACGGATGCGAGCTGCTGGTCCCCCCTGCGATCAGGCACGAGATCGGGGCCGACGCCCTGGCCATGATGTACAAGAGCGGCTTCCTCGACGATAAGAGGAACTGCATGGTCACCGACTACGGGACCAACGCCGAGATGGCGCTGAAGATCGGGGACGACATCTACACCGGATCCGCCGCCGCGGGACCGGCCATGGAGGGTCAGTCCATCAGGTGCGGTATGCTCGCCGGACCCGGCGCCATCTCCGACCTGACCTACGACTTCCAGTGGATCTGCCAGGTCCTGGACGACGACATCCTCCCCAAGGAGGGGGACAAGGTCGACTTCGGACTGGAGACCGTCGAGCCCTACGGACCCATGCACGGGAAGGCCAAGGGCATCACCGGCACCGGTGTCGTCGCGGCCGTCGCGGCCGCCCTGGAACAGCACCTGTGGAGGAAGGGCAAGCTCACCACCAGCGACGGGAAGCTCCACCTTCAGGATGGCGTCTACATCGACTCGCACGACATCTCCGAGGCTCTCAAAGCCATCGGAGCCATGCGCGCCGGCCACTTCACCCTGCTGGAGCACGCCGGGATCAAGTTCGCCGACATGAAGGTCATGTACATGGCCGGAGCCTCCGGAACCTACGTCGACGCCGTCAAGGCCAGGGACGTCGGTCTCCTGCCCCCGTCCTGCGACACGATCTACCAGTGGGGCAACACGTCCCTGGCCATGGCCACGGACATCCTGAGGGACCCCGAGCTCCTCGACACCCTGCAGGACATCGCCAACGGCATCAGGGCGAACCACATCATGTTCGCCGGCGACAAGATCTTCGAGCAGATCTACACCCAGGAGCTCGCTCTCTGCGACGAGGGCATGCCCATGGAGATGTACAACCAGAACAACGCCATGGCCGGCATCCAGGAGCTCCCGAAGCCCAAGGGCAACCCGGAGGTCCACCGCATGGTCCAGCGTGACATCCCCGACCTCGGAGAGCGCGGTCTGACCATCCTGCACGACATCGGCACCCAGCTCCGCGGATACATGGAGGGGTGCACCGGATGCGGCAAGTGCGAGAGGGAGTGCCCCGAGCACGCTCTGAAGCTCCAGGACGACAAGGAGATCGTCGTGGAGACCAAGAACTGCCTGGGGACCGCCTGCTACCGCTGCCAGTTCTCCTGCCCCAGCAAGGTCTACAAGTACGACAAGCTGAGGCTCGCGTTCTGAATAAAACGGGGCCTCCGGGCCCCATCTTCACATCATTCCCACCTTGGGCGCATCCCTCGGGACCGTCCTTCTGAACCTGATCCTCGGATGCCCTATCACGAACGCGCATCCGAGATGCTTGTCCGGCGAGATGTCCGGGAAGAATCCCATCAGCTTCTCATGGTCCTGGGCCTCCGCCATCTGGATCCAGTGGCAGTAGAACCCCCCGAGACCCATGGCGTAGGCCATCATCTCCGCCCTGCCCATGGATATCAGCGCATCCTCCGGCTCCCTGGAGAACACCAGTATGATCTGCCTGCCCTCCCAGATGAGGGGGTTGTTCCCCATGGGGAACGGGTCGTCCAGATACTCGATTAGCTGGGCTATGCGCGGGAGCTCCTGCGCGCGCGGTGCCATGATATCGGCGATCAGGCGCATGAACGGGCGCATCCTCCCATCTATCACAACGAACTCCGTGTCCTGCGCGTTCTGGACCGACGGGGCGCAGGAGGCGGCGGAGAATATGGCGGAGAACTCCTCCTCCGTGACCTTGTCCTGGGTGAACCACCTGACGCTCCTCCTGCGACCGATCAGGTCGGACATGGCCTCCGGCGTCACGGGCGAGGACTTCGGATCGTACTCGTGCGGGACGAATCCCGGATAGCGGACCAGGCTTATGGCGCCCTTTGGACATACAGCGAGGCAGTGCCCGCAGTCGAAGCATCCCATGCCCTCCCCGGTCTCGACGGGGTGGCCGACCTCCATGCGGATGTTCCCGCGGATGCACACCGAGGAACAGGCGGAGCACCCGATGCAGAGCGATTGGTCGAAGTTGAGATGGCGGTCCATGCGTGCGGAACGTCGTGGTATGTATTCAATATAAGGGGAAAGGGCGGCGGAACGAGTCCGCACACCCGTTTGCTCACTGGAGGACGTTCTCGTTCTCCAATTCGGTGAGGATGCGCTTCCTCAGAGCGGTGAACTCGGGGGATGCGCGGTCCCTCGGCCTCGGCCAATCGATGCTGATGACCTCCTTGATCTTCGCGGGACGCTTGGTCAGCACCACGACCCTGTCGGACAGGTACACGGCCTCGTCCACGGAGTGGGTGATGAAGATGATCGTCTGATCCGTCTTGTCGAGGATCTTCAGCAGACCGGCCTGCATCAGGTTCCTGGTCTGCGCATCCAGCGCCCCGAACGGCTCGTCCATCAGGATGACGTCCGGGTTGGTGACCAGCGCGCGGGCGATGGCCACGCGCTGCTTCATCCCTCCGGAGAGCTCGTGGATCCTCGCATCGGCGAATTTCTCCAGACCGACTATCTTCAGGTACTTGTCGGCCCTCTCCCTGCGCTCCTCCTTCGGGACCCCTGCGATCTCCAGACCGAACTCGACGTTCTTCCTGACCGACCTCCAGGGGAACAGCGCGAAGTCCTGGAACACGAATCCGCGGTCCGCCCCGGGTCCGGAGCATTCGCGGTCCCCGATGTAGATCGATCCGCCCGACGGGGGGATCAGCCCGGCTATGAGCCTCAGGATCGTGGTCTTCCCGCATCCCGACGGTCCGACGATGGAGATCAGCTCCCCCTTGCGTATGTCGAGGGAGAAATCCTCCAGGACGACGGTCTGCGATTCGTCGGTTATGTAGACCTTCTGCAGATTCCTGATATGGATCTGGTCCTCCCCCTCTTTGACATCGGCCTCGTCCTTGAACGGCAGGTCGTCGGTGGCCGGGGTGACGGCCACACCCTCTTCGTAATCAGACATTGGACATCCCCATCCTTCTCGATACGACCTTGTGCACATACTCCGCCAGACCCGTGGTGACCAGTCCGAGGACGGCGATCACGGCTATGGCCGCGAAGGCCCCGGGCCAGAATCCCGCCGTGGCCTGTTCCGACAGGTAGAATCCGATTCCGCTGAGCTGCGGCGCGTAGAGTTCGGCCGCGACTATGCACATCCATCCTATCCCGAGACCGACCTTGACTCCGTTCATCAGGTACGGGACCGCGCTGGGCACCATGACCTTGTAGAACACCTGCGTGGACGTGGCACCCATGGTGCGGGCGGCATCCATCAGATTGGGATCGATCTTCTGCACACCGAAGACCACGTTGGTCAGCAGCGGGAAGAATATCCCGATGAAAACGACGAGTATCGGCCCGATGGTGTAGTTGATCGCCAGGATGAATATGGGCGCCCATGCGATGGGCGCGATGGGCCTGAGCACCTCGATGACGGGGTTCGCGAACTCGCGGAGGGTCTTGGAGTACCCGATCACCAGTCCGAGGGGCACCGACACCAGGAGAGCCAGGCCGAATCCCAGCAGGAACGTCTTCATGCTCGACGCGATGTAGTCCCACAGGGACTTCCCGGTCATGGGGTCGCCGTTGGCGACCAGGTCCGTCAACGCGTCCCACGTCTGCACCGGAGTGGGGATCGCGGTGGAGTTGGCGATCAGCGACACGTCCCACCATGCGAATACGAAGCACACCAGCGACGTGACCGCTATGACCCCGGTCCTGAACATGCGATGATGCCTGTTGTTCTCATCGTACGTCCAGTTGAATATCGTAGCCATCGGATCGCCTCAGCTCTGAATCAGCATTCCGTTGATGGCCGTGGTCGTCACAGGGGGCGCCCCGAGGAATCCGAAGCTGGCCTCACCGTTCTGCAGGGACGTCGCCACTCCGGCGCCGTTGGCGGCGGCGATGGTGTTGATGGATATCCCGTACTCATCGAAGAAACCCTTCTCGATGCCGAGGTGTATCGCGATCTGGTGGATATCCCCGGATATGACGGCGACCGTGACCGAGGTCTTGCTGTATCCCGATGCACTCTTCTCGTAGGACATGGCCTGCGCGAGGTAACCGTCGTTGACGAACCTCTGGGCGAGCTCGTGGGAGCTGCTGAAGCCGGCATCCTTCAGGGAGACCTTCAGCTTGCCCTCCAGCTTGTAGAGGTTGTCGACGAGCTTCTCGATGTCGTTCTCGAGGCTCATGAGGGGGGCGTCGGCGGTGTCACCATCCCCGGTGCCGCCGTAGGTGTACACGACGGAATCGAGGGCGTTGACCAGGATCGACCTGTCTATCCCGGTCCTCTTCTCTGCGAGATCCAACAATTCGGCGTAGTCATCGGAGGACTTGTCCTTCAGGGCCGCGTTGACCCAGTCGACGGACTTCACATACGCGGCGAGGAACCTCACGGTCTCGTCCTGGTGGGACTGGAGGTACTCGTGGGATGCGCCGATGACGCAGCATGCGTGACCGGGATCGAAATCCCCTGTGGTCATCATGGAGTTGCACCTGCGGTTCTCGCTCTGAAGGAGGGCGTGGAACTGAGGCTCCCAGATGATGCCCCCGTCGATGTACGAGCTGGAGGACGCTTCGTAAGCGGCCGCGTTCGTGACCGTCTGGACGTAGTAGACGTTGTTCGTGTTCGTCTGATTGACGCCTTCCGAATAGGGGGCGAACTTCAATCCGGCGTTCTCGACCAATGTCTGCAATTGTATGTGTTGGATCGAGGTGCTTCCAGGAGTACCGAACACCTTTCCTTTCCAGAATTCGGTCTTGAGGATAACGTTCCCGTCGGCATCCTTGGCGGGTTTCATGTCGGAATCGAGTTCTATGAAATCGCTCGCGACGTATTTGGCGTCGATGTATATGCCCGAACCTTCCGTGTTGACACGGGCGACGAGGCTGAGCTCCTTGTCGTCATCCGTCTGGTTGTAGAACAGAACCAGGATGGACGAGGACAGCAGGAAGGCCACCACGATGGCCGCTGTCATCGCTACTTTCTTGTCCATGAGGATCACTGTTTTCCTGGTTCGGAAAGAGCTGGAGCGGTTATTTAACCGTATCAGGAAATGTTATCCTAATTGTAATAATTGAATCGGAACTTCAGGCATTTGTAATGGCCTGAACGGACATCGGGAGAATTTGGAATGGAGGGGGCGCGATCCCCCTCCCTGGAGTGTTTGATCAGACGTCCCTGAACAGGGTGGCGTACTGCATCTTCTTGGCGCCGAAGTACTCCTTGCAGTACCCGGCGGTGGCCTCGGGCGGGAACTCCTTGCAGGAGAACACGTCGATGAAGGCCCTGTCGGTGTCCTCGGCGAAATGTCCTGCGATGCAGGAGGTCTCGATGAGCTGGATCAGGGAATAGCCCTGGACCTTGGGCTCCGCACCGAATCTTACCGCTATGGGCTCGCCGTATCTCTTCATCTTGATATGATCGGCCAGATCCACAGCGAACTGCTTGATGTATTCCCCATCGCAGATCTTCTCATGGTCGCACTCCCCCAGGTCGATCGCGATGTGAAGCCCCCACTGCTTCTCGTCGTTGTACTTCCTGATGGACTCCTCGTCGGAGAGGAGAGGGCCGGAAAACGGGCTCATGCTGTACATTTCATCACCGCGGGTTTACCCGCTCCAATCGCATCCGCATAGCGTATTTCAAACTGCCCCTCCTAATAAAACGGGGGTGTCCCTCACGGGTCAAATCGAAGTCGATGTGTCTCTGACGGGTCATATAGGGACGGCCGCTCCGACGGACCTCCGACAATCCGTATATAGATAGAAGATGACGGGGCGGACAGGGTGAATCTCATGGAACCTCCCACGGTCTACTTCACCGATATGAACTGCAAGATCGGAGACAGCCTGCTCATGAAGACCGAGCGCCTGATCAGGGCGGCCGGGATCGGCGACATCGACATGGAACGCAAGTTCGTGGCGATCAAGATGCACTTCGGCGAGTACGGGAACCTGTCCTTCCTCAGACCCAACTACGCTAAAGTGGTGGCCGACCTCGTGAAGGAGAACGGCGGGATACCTTTCCTCACGGACTGCAACACCCTGTACGTCGGGAGGAGGAAGAACGCGGTCGAGCACATGGACACCGCCAACCTGAACGGGTTCTCGCCCATGTCCACCGGCTGCCAGATCATCATCGCCGACGGCCTGAAGGGCGACGATGATGTGGAGATACCCGTCGACGGGGATTATGTGAAAACGGCCAAGATCGGACGCGCCATCGCCGATGCCGATGTCCTGATCACCCTGTCCCACTTCAAATGCCACGAGCAGGCCGGGTTCGGAGGCGCTCTGAAGAACCTCGCCATGGGATGCGGCTCCCGCAGGGGGAAGCTGGAGATGCATTCCGCCGGGAGGCCGTACGCCGACCCCGAGAAATGCAGGGGATGCCTCAGATGCAGGGAGTTCTGCGCCATGGACGCGATCTCCTTCGAGGACAAGAAGGCCGTCATCGACGAGGAGAAATGCGTCGGATGCGGGAGGTGCGTCAGCGTCTGCCCGTTCGATGCCATCGAACCCATGTTCGACGAGAGCTTCGACGTCCTGAACAGGAAGATCGTGGAATACGCCATGGGCGCCGTCAAAGGGAAGGAATGCCTCCACATCTCGGTGATC
>CAVDQR010000012.1:0-5259 GCA_963611065.1 Bacteroides ovatus | reverse complement strand
CCCCGTCGCGCTGGACAAGGCGTGCATCGACCTGGTGCAGGAGCAGCAGATGGTCCCCGGTTCCATCCTGTGGAGGAACAGCGGCGGGAAGAAGCCGACAGACATCTTCAAATGCGTCCAGCCCGACACTGACTGGCAGAGCACCTTCGTCCACGCGGAGAAGATGGGATTCGGGAGTTCCGATTACATTCTGAAGAAGGTGGCCTGAGATGGACGGCGTGGTCCTGGGGAGCATCCTCGAAGCGGTGATGATGCTCAGCTTCGCGACCGCGTGGCCGTTCAACATCGTGAGGGCATACCGCGCCAGGACCGCCAGGGGCACCAGCATCGTCTTCATGAGCGTGATCGAGTTCGCCTACATCTGCGGCATGCTCAGCAAGATCGTGGCGGACAACGTCACCTACGTGTTCGCGTTCTACGTCCTGGACTTCACCCTCGTGGGGATCGCCATACTGATCTACTTCAGGAACAGGGCGATCGACAAGTCCAAAGGGATCTCCTGATACCTAGGCGACGGTCCGGGGAACAGGGGGCGCGTCACGCGCCTCCTCCGACCGTTCCCAGCGTGTATTATATAAGCTCTAACCGTTGCCGTCGTCCGATGGAAAACTTTCAGAAGTTGATTTCCGAGGCCGAAGCAGGGGACGTGCAGTCCTGCTTCGAGCTAGGGCAGAGTTACGCGCTCGGCAGGGATGTCGACGCGGACGAGTCTGCCGCCTTCAGTTGGTACATCAAAGCAGCCAAAAGGGGTCACCCCGGGGCTCAGTTCGTCGTCGGTTTCTGCTACGCCAACGGCCTGGTCGTCCCTGCAGACCCCATGGAGGGCTGCATGTGGATGTTCCGTGCCGCTATAGAGGGCAACGCGGAGGCGTACGGATGGCTGTCCGACTACTACCAGTCGCACGAGACGCCGAAGGACGGCGCCATTTTCGATCATTTCAAGCAGAAGGCGGGAGCGGAGGATCCGGATGCCAGGTTCGTCCTGGGCAAGCTCAAGGAGCTGGCCGTCGGTACCGAGTTCGACCCCGCAGGCGCGTTCGCCGATTATTCCGAAGCAGCGGAATCCGGCCACAACGCCGCCCGCTGCATGAAGGCGCTGAGCGTCCTGAACGGGATGGGCACGTCCCGCGACAGGGGCAAGGGCGCCGCCATGCTCCAGGAACTGGCCAACGAGGGCTACGCCCCCGCCGCCGTGCACCTGGGCGACTGCTACGAGTACGGGTACGGGGTCGAGAGGGACCGCAGCAAGGCCTTCGCGATCTACTCCGAGCTCACCGACGCCGGATGCTCCATGGGCATGTACCACCTCGGAAGGTGCTACATGGACGGAGTGGGCGTCGAGAAGGACGGACCCATGGCCTACGCCTGGTACTCCGCCGCCGCCGGCAGGGGATCCGTCTCCGCCGTGTTCGGACTGGCCAGGTGCCACATCGGAGGCGTCGGGACGGAGAAGAACCGCGACCTCGGGCTGAAGCTCCTGGAGGAGGCCGCATCGCTCGGCGAGACCGACGCGATGGTCATGCTCGGACAGCTCAACGCCCGCGGAAAGCAGGTCAAGAAGAACACGCAGGTCTCCGCCACCTGGTTCAAGATGGCCGCCGACCTGGGCGACGGATACGCCCAGCTGGTCACCGGCGACAACTACTCCAACGGGTCCGGCATCAAGAAGGACAGCAAGCTCGCCATGAGGTACTACCTCATGTCCGCCGCGCACGGCAACGACGTCGCCTGCTTCAACGTGGGCAACGCGTACTCGCTGGGACGCGGGGTCCAGAGGAGCGACGAGCAGGCCTTCATCTGGCTCAACAGGGCCGCCGAGGACAACTACATGAAGGCGCAGTACTCCGTCGCGGAGGCCTACGCCAAGGGCCGCGGGGTCGAGAAGAACATCGCCAAGTCCTTCGCCATCCACAAGCAGCTGGCCGAGAACGGGTTCGCCAAATCCCAGTACCACGTCGCATACGGGTACATGGAGGGCGAGGGCGTCGAGAAGAACCCCGAGGTCGCGTACCAGTGGTTCGTCAAGGGCGCCGAGAACGACGACCCCGTCTGCCTGTACTACGCCGGATACTGCTGCCAGAACGGCCTCGGCACCGCCAAGGACATGGACAAGGCCATCGACTGGTACACCCGTGCGGCCCAGTTCGGCCACATCATGTCGAGGGAGATCGTCGAGAAGCTCACCGGGCAGAAGGTGGAGATCAAGGAGAAGGAGTCCCCGTTCCAGGCGTACCTCAGGTCCGCCGAGAAGGGAGACCCCGACGCGATGTTCATCGTCGGACGCTGCTACCAGGACGGCGTCGGGACCGAGAAGGATCCCGCCAAGGCCGCCGAGTGGATAAGGAAGGCAGCCTCCAAGGGCAACCAGGCCGCGAAGCGCATGGTCGCCCAGATGGACAAGCAGTGAACATCCAGGCGGGGAATCCCGCCCCTTTACCGGACCCTCCGGGGTCCGGATCTTTTACAATCTCTTGGAGACGGTGAAGGAGTTCCTTCCATCTTTGTAGGAATACTCCGCCCTGTCGGCGATCCCCAGGGTCAGCCTGATCCCCAGTCCGCCCACCGGCCATTCCGCGACATCGTCGCCGGGATCCCCGTGCCCCTCCGCGGTGGGATCGAACATCGGTCCGGAATCCTCGAAGCGCACCGATACCATACCGTCCGATATCGAACAGGAGATGCGGACATCCCCCGTCCCGTCCCTGTACGCGTAATCGCAGATGTTCAGGAAGACCTCCTCCACGATGAGGTCGAACTGCATGGCGGTCCTCTCGGGACAGCCATTGGAGGAGAGGAAATCATGGACGGAATCGACGGCATCCCCTGCGAGCGACCTGTCGGACTCGTAGATGAAACGGGCTTCGGGGGCCATCGCTGGAACTCCGCATCGGTTCTTCGGACCATTCATGATAAGTGTAGGTCCCGGACCGGGGTCCGGGACATGCGTTTGAACCTCTTCAGAGGGCCATGTACACTCCGACCGCCAGGATGACGATCAGAGAGACGAAGGGAAGGGCGTTGACGATCTTGTCCTGGGTGGACAGCTTGGGTTGCATCATATCCGCTGGAACCGCATCGCACTATAAAAAGGCGCTTCGACGCGGGAGCACGTCCCAGAACCGACCGTCCGGCCAAGAAAATATAGACAACCTCTGCATTCGCCCGGGGACATATGAGAAAGATAAGAGTGTTGTTCGTCTGCTACGGCAACATATGCCGCAGCCCCATGGCCGAATTCATCTTCAAGAAACTCCTGGACGAGAAGGGCCTGGCGGACCGTTTCGAGGTCGCATCGGCAGGCACCAGCGGGGAGCATATCGGCGACTCCCCCGACCGCAGGGCGGCCGCCACGCTGCGCGAGCACGGGATCTCCTGCGAAGGCAAGCATTCCAGGCGCATCATCCGCGCCGACTACGTCGACTACGACTACGTGATCGCGATGGACCGCTGCAACCTCGACTACATGACCCGCACCGGACCGTCCGGGAACTCCTGCGAGCTGAGGATGCTCATGTCCTACGTCGGCGGAGGCGACGTCGACGACCCCTACTACACCGGGGACTTCGAGACCACCTACAGGGACATCTCCGCGGGATGCGAGGGACTCCTCGAGCACATCCTGACGCAGCACCCGGAGCTGAGACCGTGAGCATAATCAGGACGTTCATCTCCATCCCCGTGCCGGACACCCCGGCCATCGACGGGCTCCGCGGGGAGCTCTCCTCCTCGGGGGTCAGGGCCACCCCTCCGGAGCAGACTCACATCACCCTGTGCTTCATCGGCGACGTCGACGAGTCCAAGGTGAAGAAGATCACCGAATGCGTCAGGCGCGCCGCATCCGGGTTCTCGCCGTTCGAGATCACCCTGTCCGGCGTGGGCGCGTTCCCCAACGAGCGCCGTCCGTCGATCGTGTGGATCGGCGTCAACCCCGCCGGCATCCTCAAGGCCCTGGCGGCGAAGATCGACAAGAACCTGACCGACGCCGGGATCGCCCACGACACCAAGCCGTTCAAGGCCCACGTCACCATCGCGAGATGCCGCGACGGATTCATGCCCGGGGACCTCTTCGAGGACAACCGCAGGACCGGATTCTGCAGGTTCGAGTGCTCCGAGATCCTCGTGATGAAGAGCGTCCTCAGCCCCTCCGGAGCGAAGCATTCCGTTCTCTCGAGGGTGCCTCTGACCAGGTCTAACTAATGAAGAGTATCCTGTAATACTGACTGCAGTAGTGGTGCTTTATAATCTGTTCCGCAGAAACGCGTCCGATCCATATGAGATCGGCAAACTACGGAACATCGGATATGGGCGGGATAGAAGGACTCCCGCTCCAGCTCATGATCGTCATTCTCGTGGCGACCATGGGCACGGCGATCATCGTCGGATGGATGGGGAACCTCGACACCCCCATGTCCATCGGCGATGTCGACTACGAGGACTGCATCGAGGTCGACGGCAGGACGATCGGCTCGTTCGTCGTAACCGTCACCGACCAGGACGGGGAGTACCTCGAGGGCGCGGTCGTCATCCTCAGCGGGATGAACGTCTCCTCGGACGGGAAGACCCCTCATGCGACCACCGGTACGGACGGAAGGGCGGTATTCACCGACCTGACCATAGATCCCCTGGGCAACAGCAAGACCGGGAACCTCACCATCGAGATCTCCAAGGCCGGCTACACCAGCGACAAGACGTACAAGGTGCTGGTGATACTCTGATATCGGACGACAGGGGCATCCTCGGCCTCCCGTTCAAGCTGACCATCGCCATGCTCATCATCGCCACGGTCACGCCCATCGTGCTCAACATGGCGGACGTGGCCGAGCACGGGATGGAGACCTCCGAATCCATGTCGGAGGCGAGGACGCTGGCGGACGGCATCTCCCGCGCGTACTACGGCGGGTCGGGGACGACCGTGACGGTCTCCCTCTCCCTTCCCGCGGGGGAGTCCCTGGCCATCGGGGGCGACGGAGGGGATGCGTACTCGATCAGGATCCTCATAGACGGGGAGGAACGGGAGAGGGTCCTGCTCCAGAACCCGTCGGTGGAGATCCTCGGCGGGGAGAAGGAGATCTCCGGTGATGCGGTCGTGTACCTGAGATGCGAGATCGACGACGGGGCCTACGGGGTGAGGGTCCTGACATGATCGAGTTCACCCTCTCCAGGGCGGTGATGTGCGTCTTCGGCATCGCCCTCCTGGGGGCCGCACTGGGGGTGATGACCAATTCCGAGGATGCGAAGGAATCGGAGATGGACGACGAC
>CAVDQR010000011.1:0-15837 GCA_963611065.1 Bacteroides ovatus | reverse complement strand
CCCCATCTGGACGATGCGGGTGACGTCCCCCTGCTGCACGAGGTTGTATCCGTCCGCGGAGATGCGCGCCTTGGTGAGCAGCGCGTCGAACTCGGACATGGTGGACTTGCGGTCGTTGACGTAGAAGTACGAGCTGTAATCGGTGCCGTTGTCGGACAGCTTGACGAAACGGGTGAGGCGGACGATGTCGTCGTCCCAGGGCATGAGACGGTCGGAGTTGTCGAAGACCAGGGACACCTTGGTGAATCCGGCCTTCGCCTTGGACTTGCCGCCGTCGAAGATGAGGTCGGTGAGCTTCCCCGCGCGGACCGCCTTGGAGCTCTTGGGCCCCAGGACGAAAAGGATCGCATCGGTGATGTTCGATTTCCCGGATCCGTTGGGACCCGTTACCGCCGTGTACCCCTCCATCAGCGGAACGGTGATCTTCCCGCCGAAGGATTTGAAATTCTCCATCTCGACCGCTTTCAAATGCACCTGTACTACACCCCTTCCGGGCTAGGACCTCCCATAGATCCTTCGCATCCCATATCGCGCTTGTCCGGTCTGAGCGGGGGCCCTTCATCACCCCGCACGCGCACGCGACAAGAAGCGTACGCGCTGTGCGTATTTAAAGAACCGTATTTTTCGCACTTATGAGCGACGGGATGTCGGCCACGGAACCGACGGTCGCGGTCGGCCTGATCTCCGATGATTCGAGCATTTCCCGGTCGGTCTCCCCGGAGAGCACCAGGATCGACTGGGTCCCGGCGTTGTAGGCCATGGCGATATCGGTGTACAGACGGTCCCCGACCATGACGGCGTCCTCGGGGCGGATCCCCATCTCGCGGGAGGCCATCTCGAGCATCAGACGGTTGGGCTTCCCGATGACCGTCGCCTTCGTCTGGCACATCTGTTCGAACATCCTGATGAACGGCCCGATGTCGATGTCGTAGAAGTCCTCGGTGGGGCACAGGTCGTCGGGGTGGGTGGCTATGAGCTCCGCCCCCTTCTTCAGGAAATGGAAGGCCTTGTTGATCTTCTCGTAGGTGATGGTGGTGTCGAATGTGAGTACAACGATGTCCGGATCCTCGTCGACGATGTCTATCCCGGCCGCGGACATCTCCTCGACCACCCCCGGGACCGCGACGGGATACACCCTCCTGCCCATCCTCTCGGATATCAGGAAGCGGATCGTGGCCGTCGTCGATGTGAGCACATCCTTCTCCGACGCGTCGAACCCCATGCGTCTGAGCTTGTCGCTGTAGAACGAGCGCGCGTGGGAGGAGTTGTTGGTGAGGAACACGAACGGTATCCCCTTCTCCCTCAGGAAGGATATGAACTCCTTCGCCCCGGGTATCGGTATCCCGCCCTTGTAGATCGTCCCGTCCATGTCGAGCATGAACCCGCCGAACCTCATCCCTTCCCTGAGCCTGTCCCCTACCATGGCCATCGCCTCATCGAGCTTAGCGCGCGCTTCCTTGTTGTAGATCGTTGCCGCGGGGTGATACGTGGGCAGGAAGTCCATCTCCCTGCCTCCGATGTCCGTGCGGACCACCTTGTTGGCCACATCGGCCATCGGACCGTCGTAACCCATCAGGTCGCGGACGGCGGATTTGCCCAGTCCGACCACGAGTTCGGCATCCTCCAGCTCCGAGACCAGGAACCTCCTGCAGGCGGACATCTCGTCCGCGGTGGGGTCCCTGTTCCCGGGCGGCCTGCATTTCACCGTGTTCGTGATGAGGACGTCCGCACGGGAGAATCCGTGCCTCGCCATGGCATCGGCGAGGATCTTCCCCGACTTCCCGACGAACGGCCTCCCTTGGACGTCCTCGTTCTCCCCGGGACCCTCCCCGACCAGGACGACCCTGCTCTTCGGATTCCCGTCGGGGTAGACCACCCGGGTCCGGCCCTCGCACAGGCCGCAGAGCCTGCAGTCGGGGTCCGGCCTCATCTCTCTCCCAGGAGCTCCGAGCCCTTGACCAGGGGGATGAACTTCACGCCCTCGGCCTCCAGGGCCTCGGCGCCTCCGGCCTCGCGGTCGATGACCGAGATGACCCACCTGACGTCGGCCCCGGCCTCCCTGAGGGCGTGGATGCCCTTGATGCAGGAACCGGCGGTGGTGACCACGTCCTCGACCATGAGGATCTTGTCGCCCTCGTCGAGGTCCCCCTCGATCTGCTTCCCGGTCCCATGGTCCTTCTTCTCCTTGCGGACCATGACGAACGGGAGCCCGGTCTCGAGTGCCAGCGCGGCCTCGAGAGGCACCGCTCCGAGAACGACGCCGGCGATCCTGTCGGCGTCCGCCCCGGCATCCTTGGCCTTCTGCGCCATGAGGCGCGCGATGAGACCCAGCACCTTCGGGTCGGTGCTCGCCTTCTTGATGTTGATGTAGTAGTCGCTCTTGGCGCCGGAGGCGAGGGTGAACTCGCCGAACTGCAGCGCTCCGCATTCCTTCAACGCGTCGGACAGTTCGCTCATGTGTGATCACCATGGTTCTTTCTTGAGTCCCATCCTGTATCCGATGATGTTCATCGCCCTGTGGATGACGAACATGATCACCAGGATGAGGATGAGGGCGGCGATGTGCCATCCCTCGATGTAAGTGGAATAGACCCAGTCCGGGAAGAACAGGGCCGTGACGCAGAACGCCCCGATGACGAAGTCGTACTGGTCGAGGATGGGCGCCTTCTGCCCCCTCTCCATGCCGAGCCTCCTCTTGATGAAAGCTCCGCAGAGGTCCCCGAGCACCGCTCCGAACGACAGGCACGCCAGGACGCCGACGTTGCCCCAGAAGGCCCCGTAGCCCCAGTAGTCCTCGGATCCGAACAGTGCGGAGATCCCGATGAGGATCAGTCCGAGGACGATGCCCGAGAAGGCGCCTCCGAAGAAACCCCTCCAGGATTTCCCGTCGCCGAAAATGCGCTTGCCTCTCCAGGTCCTTCCGAAATCTATCTTCGTCCCGCCTCCGAACACCACCGCGGCGGAGTTCGGGAGCATGGCGGGGAGGAAGAGCCAGAGGCCGTTGAGCATGATGGCGATGACTCCCAGGGCGTCCATGTTATCGGAACCCCATCGGACACCGACGTAAATAATAAGCGGGATGGGATGCCCGAATCATGCTCGTCCTCGACACGTCGGCACTGTTCACGATGGACGCCCCTCCCGATGAGGACTACGTCTGTCCCCCGGGGGTCATCAGGGAGCTGGAGAGCTTCGACGATCCCCGTCTGGCGCTGTGGGGCGACATGCTGAGGATCTCCGACTGCACCAAGGAGTCCCTGGAGAAGGTCGAGGAGGCCGCGAAGAGGACTGGGGACGACGGGAGGCTGTCGCCGATGGACCGCACCGTGCTGGCGCTCGCTCTGGACGTGAACGGCACCATCCTCTCCGACGACTACTCCATACAGAACGTCGCGCGCGTCCTCGGACTCGGCTTCCGTCCCGTGGGGACCAAGGGCATAACCAAGGTCGCCAAATGGAACTACAAGTGCGTCGGATGCGGGAAATGGTACAAGGAGAAGTATCCCGAGTGCCCGGTATGCGGTTCCTCCATGAGGGCCTGCAGGAAGAGGCGATCACGGGAAGATGCGCTTGCAGCGGATGAGGTTGCCCATCCTGCGCGCCCCGAGGATGCCCATGCAGAGGGCCGTGCTCCTGTCGGACCTGAACGCGAAGGCGTCGGCCAGCTTCTTGTTGAAAGCCGCGGTCTTCAGGGGCTTCTCCATGATCCTGCGCCATTCCTCCTCGTAACGCGACAGCGGGGATCCCGACGAGATGTTGTCGGCCGCGACGCGTCCGCAGATCCTCCCGGCGATCATCGCCAGGGGGATCCCTCCGCCGTTGACCGATATGACCTGTCCGGCCGCGTCCCCGACCACCATCCCGGTGCCCTCGACGGTCTTCGGTATCGGACCCTCGCTGGGGACGTACTTGCCTTCGAGCTTGGAATGCTCGGTGAACCCGCGCTTCTCCACGAACTTGTCGAAGTACTCGGACAGGCTTCCCGAAGCGAACTTCGGCGAGAATCCCACTCCGACGTTGGCGCGTCCGTCCTTGGGGATGATCCATCCGTAGGCCCCGGGCGCGATACCGCCGAAATACATGTACATGTAGGGCTCGAAATCGCCCTTCACCTGAGCGGTCACCGCCGGGTACGGGTTCTGGTTCCTCTGGAGCCCCAGGCTCCTGGCGACCTTCGATCCGGGACCGTCGGCCCCGACCAGGACCTTGTAGCGGATGTCGCCCTTGGAGGTGTGCGCCACGTTCCCCTCGGTGGAGATGAACATGCGGTTGTTCTCCAGGACGGCCCCGGACTCCTGGGCCTGCTCCGCCAGATACTGGTCGAACCTGTCCCTGTCCGTGGTGTAACCGTCGAAATCCAGCAGAGCGACCTTCTCATTCGGATCGATGAGCTTGATGCCCTTGATGTCGAGGCATCTCAGGGAATCGGGGATGTCGAAAAGGGAGACGGCGTCCTCCAGGTTGGGGAACATGGATTGGATCTCGGTCAGCCCGGGCATGAACTCCCCGCATCTGACCGGCACGCCCACCTGGTCGCGCCTCTCGATGAACAGAACGGATGCGCCGCTCTCCGCGGCGAACCTGGCGGTCGTGCTCCCGGCCGGGCCGGAACCTACGACGAGTACGTCCACGCTCTCCATGGTATCACTTCTGACGGCGGATGGCATAGGACGCCAGATCGATCAGCGCGTCCTTGTATTTGGAATCGGGGAGGCATGCGATGTCTGCGGGGGCCCTGGAGCCGATCTCCTCGGCCTTCGCGAGGCAGCGCTCGATGGCGTCCGTCCTCTGGATGAGCTCCAGCGCGTGCGCGACATCCTGCTCGGTGGGCTCCTCGGTCTCGAAGATCTCGCGGATCTCGTCCCCGACGGTCGGATCCTCCATGGCGTAGATCACGGGCAGGGTCGGCTTCCCCTCGATGAGGTCGGTACCGACGGCCTTCCCGGTCTTGCCCGGGTCGCCCGTGACATCCAGCGTGTCGTCGACGATCTGGAACGCCAATCCGACGTCCAGAGCGAACTGCCCCAACGCTTCCAGGGTCTCGGCGTCGGCACCCGCCACCGCGGCGGCCGACTTGGCGGCGGCCTCGAACAGCTTGGCGGTCTTCTTCTCGATGATCTGGAGATAATCGTCCTCGGTCACGGATGTCTCGTGCTCGAAGTCCTTCTGGACGAATTCGCCGGCACCCATGGAAGCGGATGCATCGACGATGTAGTCCACGATGTGGGGCGCGGCCGCGGCCAGCAGCCTGAATCCCATGGCGAACATGAAGTCGCCCGCGATGATGGCCTTGCTGATGGTGTACTGCCTGTGCAGCGCCTTCTTCCCGCGCCTGACCTCGCCCTGGTCGTTGATGTCGTCGTGGACGAGCGTGGCGCTGTGGACGATCTCGAACCCCGCGCCGATCCTGACCGGCACGGAACCGTCCTTCCCTCCGCACGCGTAGTACGAAAGGATGCAAAGGGACGGTCTCAGGCGCTTCCCGCCTGCCCCTACGACGTAGACGCACATATCCGTCAATTCGGGGTTGTCGGACCCGAGGTCCCTCTTCATGAGGTCTTCCACGGATTGCAACTCCTCGGATATGCAGGAATGCCAAAGCTCGGACATCGGGTGGAGATATGCCTTCCGTATTTAATGGATTCAGTAACAGAATCCGTGTGCCAGCATACTATCGCGGAACTTCGGAGAATCGAGGGTAAGGGGTTTGGTAAGGGGTTTGGAGCCGGTCTCAGCCCAGGAGGGCGGAGGCGGCCGACTCGCAGTAGTCGAAGATGAGCTGGGGGTAGACTCCCAGCACGATCACGAACACGACGCAGATCACGATGGCCGCGAGGAACGGCTTCGGGATCCTGATCTTCTCCTCGGAGGAGCCCTTCTCGATGTACATCGCCTTCACGACCCTCGCGTAGTAGTACAGCGAGATCGCGGAGTTGAGGATGGCGATGAACGCGAGCCACGCCCACTGGGACGTGACGGCGCCGTCGGCACCCAGGGCTGCGTTGAACAGGAAGAACTTCGAGGTGAATCCTGCCAGAGGCGGGATACCCGCGAGGGAGAACAGGAACAGCAGCATCGCGGCCGCCAGGAAGGGCGACCTCTTTGCGAGTCCCTTGTAGTCCGAGATCTTCTCGCCGATGCCGGCGCAGATGAGAGCGCCGACGATCAGGAACGCGCCGCCCTTCATGAACACGTGGGTGAACATGTGGAACAGACCGGCGGAGAGCGCGTACTCGTTCATGACGACCAGGGCGATCAGGATGTAACCGGCCTGGGCGATGGAGGAGTAGGCGAGCATCCTCTTGATGTTGTTCTGGGCGATGGCGACCACGTTGCCGACGGTCATGGTGAACGCGGCGATGATGGCGAAGAGGTAGCGGACCTCGTCGCCGCAGATGGCGCACATCGTGGTCCCGGCGACGAACATGACTATGAAGATCTGGAAGAACACGCTCAGACCCATCTTCTTGGATCCCGTTGCCAGGAACATGGAGATGGGGGTGGCGGATCCCTCGTACACGTCGGGCGCCCACATGTGGAAGGGCACGGCGGCGATCTTGAAGCCGTATCCGGCGACCATGCAGACCAGTCCGACGGCCAGCATCCAGTTCATTCCGGTGATGGACGTCTGATAGGCGATGGACGCGATGTCGGTGGTTCCGGTGAGACCGTAGACCATCGAGATACCGTAGATGGTGAGCGCGGTGGACAGGCCTCCGACGATGACGTACTTGACTGCGGCCTCGGCGGCCCTGGAGTCGTTCCTCTTCATGGAGACCAGCGCGTAGGACGAGATGCTGGTGAGCTCGACACCGACGAAGATCGTCAGCAGGTCGGTGGACCCGGCGACGAACATCATACCGGTGGAGGCTCCCATCAGCAGGGCGTAGTACGCTCCGACGTGGAGCCTGGTGACCTCGGTGCTCGCATTGGAGACGAGGATCGCCAGGAACAGCACGATCTGGAACAGCAGGACCATGAGTCCCGTGTACGCGTTGTACTGGTACACGCCGAGGGTCTCGCCGACGAACGAGTCGGTCAGCATGGCGAGGTTGATCGCCAACGAGGCGATGGTGAAGACCAGCGCCACGATCCAGGTGGCGGTCCTGTTCTTCCCGAGGATGTGGACCGCGGGGAGGATCAGGGCCGCCACGAGCAGCAGGATCATGGGTGCGGTGGCCGCATAGGATCCGAAGATATCAGACACGAACATCAGATCACCTCCCAAATGTAGCTGTAGAGGTCGACGTAGGGGTCGATGAAGCTGAGGGCCGCATCGGGCCATACTCCGAACAGCGCGACGAGCACCGCCAGGATGGCGAGGGCCGCGAACTCGACCTTGCTGAGGTCGTGGACGTGCTCCAGGTCGATCTTGGTAGTCTCGGGACCGAAGAGGGTCCTCTGCATGGACCACAGGTAGTAACCGGCGGTCAGCATCAGGGTCAGCAGGCAGAACACGATCAGCCAGAGGACTCCCTCCGACTGGATGAACTCGTAGAACCCGTAGACCAGGGGGAACTCTCCCCAGAATCCGACGAGTCCGGGCAGTCCGAGCGACGCCATGAACGCGATCATCATCATGAGGGCGAACATGGGCATCCTTCCGGCGAGTCCTCCGAGCAGGGGGATCTCCCTGGTGCCGAGGGCGTGTCCGGTGAATCCGCACACCATGAACAGCATGGCGCTGATCAGTCCGTGGGCGAACATCTGGAAGATGGCGAACGTGACCCCGATGTCCGAGAGGCATCCGATGCCGAGCATGACCATTCCCATGTGGCTGATGGACGAGAACGCCACCATCTTCTTGAGATCGGTCTGCGCGATGCAGGCGTAGGCCCCGTAGACCATCGAGATGAGACCGATGGCGATGATGACCCACTGCCAGTGCGCCGCCCCGAAGGGGAAGCACTGGAGGCAGATCCTGATGATACCGTAGGATCCCATCTTCAGCATGACACCGGCCAGGATGACCGATCCGGCTGTGGGAGCCTCGACGTGCGCGTCGGGCAGCCAGGTATGGAACGGTACGGACGGCATCTTGACCATGAATCCGAAGAACAGGAGTGCGAAGATCGCAGCCTGGAAGGCATCGGATGTGAAGGGCATCAGCATCTGCATGTTCTCGAAGCTGAAGTCGGCGACGCCGGTCATCTCGACGGACATCCAGCCCATGGCGAAGATACCGATGAGCATGACGAGCGATGCGACATGGGTGTAGATGAAGAACTTGATGGCGGCGTAGTGCCTCCTGGGTCCTCCGTACCAGCTGATCAGGAAGTACATGGGGATCAGGGTGACCTCCCACATGACGTAGAACAGGAAGTAGTCCGCCGCCATGAAGACTCCCATCAGGCCGACCTCCATCGCCATGAGGAGCGCGTGGAAGTAGTTCGGCCTGTCGCTCTCCGCAGCGGAGAACAGGATGACCAGGGGTGTCAGCAGGGCCGACAGGAAGATCATGAGGATGCTGAGCCCGTCGACCGCGAGTGCGAAGTTGATGGTGATCGAGGATGTCTCGATCCACGTGTACTTGATGCTGTAGTCGTCCCAGTTGCCGAGTCCGACGTACATCAGATAGATGGTGAGCACAAGCGTGATCACGGAGAAGACCGCGGCCACGACCTTGGCGTACTTCTGTCTCTCGCCGCCCATGAACAGGGTGGCGATCGTTCCGATGAACGGGATGATCAGCAGGAGAGGCAGGATCATTGTCTCGAAGCTCATATCACATACCTCCCATGATCACGGCGATCACGACGAACAGCACGGACAGGATGGCGACTCCGAGGAGAACCACGGAGGCGTAGTCGTGGACGTTTCCGGTCTGGACCTTGCTCATGGCGTCTCCGCCGCCGACGACGGCCGACGACAGACCGTTGACGGTTCCGTCGATGACCTGCCTGTCGAAGTAGTTGACTCCCTTGGCGACTCCGAATCCGAGCTTCCAGGAGATCTGGTTGTACAGATCGGGGAACCACCACCTCTTGGTGAGGGCCTTGTAGAGCCAGGAGTTGCCTTCCTTGTTGAACTTGCCGGGGTTGATCTTCTTGTTCCCGTACATGAAGTACGCGATGACGATACCGATCAGCGACAGCACGATGGTGAGGTAGGTGTACTTGTTGGTGAAGAGCTCCTTGAAGTACTCGAGGCCTTCCGCCTCGCCTTCGCCCAGGCCGAGGGTCGACGGGTCGAAGTACAGTATCGCGTCGAGTCCGCACATGATGGCGTAACCGCTCAGCACGGCGAACACGGACAGGATGATCAGGGGGATGGTCATGCTCTTGGGCGACTCGCCGTGGCAGTGCTGCGTGGCGTGTCCCTCCTCTCCCACGAACGTCATGAACCACATGCGGAACATGTAGAACGCGGTCATGAAAGCGGTGACGACCGCGAGGACCCACAGGATGGTGAACCAGACGTTTCCATCGGTTCCTGCGTTCAGAGCGGCCTCGAGGACGAGATCCTTGGACCAGAATCCGCTGAAGAGCGGGAATCCGGCGATGGACAGCGATCCGAGGAGCATGGTGATCGATGTGATCTTCATGTGCTTCCAGAGTCCGCCCATCTCGCGCATATCCTCCGTTCCGACCGCATGGATCACGGAACCGGAGCACATGAACAGCAGGGCCTTGAAGAACGCGTGGTTCATCATGTGGAAGCAACCGGCGATGTATCCGGCGGTTCCGGCGGCCATGAGCGCCACGCCCTGGTCGCCGCCGATCTCCATACCGTAGGCGATGAGGTATCCGCCGGCTCCGAGGGCCAGGAACATGTATCCGAGCTGGGAGATGGTGGAGTACGCGAGCACCTTCTTGATGTTCATGTTGTTGAGCGCCATGGTGGCGGCGATGAATGCCGTGACTCCTCCGATGATACCGACGAACAGCATGACATCGGCGTTCTGGATGAACAGGGGGTATCCCCTCGCGACGAGGTAGACACCGGCCTTGACCATGGTCGCGGCGTGGATGAGCGAGGACACGGTGGTGGGTCCCGCCATCGCATCGGGCAGCCAGTCGTGGAGCGGGAACTGAGCGCTCTTACCGATGGCTCCGCCGAAGACGAGGAGCATTCCGAGCGTCAGGTTGTTCTGATCGACGAGGGCGATGTTCACCGGGTCGAAGAGGTCGACGTAGTCGAGGCTCTGGAACTCGCCGAGGAGGATGAACAGTCCGGCCATGAGGCAGACATCTCCCATCCTGGTGACGAGGAAGGCCTTCTTCGCCGCGGAGGCGGCGTTGGACGATGCCGCATCTCCATCGGGGTGCCTGAAGGACCAGAACCCGATCAGCAGATACGAGCACAGTCCCATGACCTCCCAGAAGATGAACAGCTCGAGGAAGTTGCTGGAGACGATGAGTCCGAGCATTCCGGTCAGGAACAGGGACACTTCGGCGTAGTACCTGTTCTTCCTCCCTCCCTGGTCTCCCATGTACCCGATGGAGTAGATGAAGATCAGGGTCGAGATGAACGACGAGAAGAGCATCATGACGCAGGTCAGGCCGTCGACATAGTATCCGAGGTGGATGGTGATGTCGCCGATCGAGAACCAGGTGATCTGCTCCGTGACCGGGTCGGGGATGACGTCGCCGGTCAGGTACTCGTACGTGATGATTGCTGCGATGAGGAACGACAGGAGCGCTCCCGCGATCGCGATGTACCCTCCTTTCTCGGGGGTCTTCCTTCCAACGAGTCCGATGATAAGGAAGCACAGCATCGGGATGAGGGGTACGAGCCAGGTGTATTCTATCAACATGCTTACCACCTCATGGATGTGAGACCGTCCTCATCGAGTTCGGTCGTCTTCCTCATCTTGTACGCGTTGAGCAGGATAGCGATTCCCACGGCGACCTCGGCCGCCGCGACGGTGATCGTCACGATGACGAACGCCTGCCCCATGATGTCGGGGTGGAACGCTCCGAACGCTACGAAATTGATGTTGGCCGCATTGAGCATGAGCTCGATGCACATCAGGACGATGATGGCGTTGCTCTTGGTGACCACTCCGTACGCTCCGATGGCGAACAGGATGGCTGCGAGGATCAGGAAGAATTCAATCGGTATCATCGATCTCAGCCTCCTCTCTCGAAATGACCACACCGCCGACCATGGCACCGAACATCAGCAGCGCCAGGGGGATCAGCATCAGGCCGTACTTCTCGAAGATGGTGTACGCCAGGCTGTTCTCCTTGAGGTCGCCGCTCTCGTCCCAGATGCTGTCATCGTCATCGGTGGGGAACGTGGGCTGCTCCACGGGCTTATCGGAGCCCATGTAGTCGCTCCAGTCGACGGAGAAGATCCCGATGGCCAGAACGGCGAGCAGAACGACGGCGACGGTCGCGCCGACCGCCTTCTTCTTGGACTCGAGCCCGCTCATTGGGATTCCTCCTTCTTCATGATGTATCTCCTAGTCAGCATGATGCTGAACGCGAACAGGATGGTGATCGCTCCGACGTAGACCAGGATCTGGATGACGCCTATGAATTCCGCTTCGAGGAAGAAATAGACGAATCCGACGCACAGGAATACGAGCGCCAGGTAGAAGGCGCTGTGGACGACCTCCTTGTCTGTGACGACGTAGAGGGCCGCCAGGACGGCGATGGCGGCCAGCAGGATGAAGGCCACCAGGTCGAGGTTGTCCAGGAGATAGTTCCCGAAGTCCCCGATCCCACCGCAGATCGCGTTCCAAATCTCTCCGATGCTAGCCATCAGAGCACCTCCTTCATCTCGAGGGCATCCTTGGGACAGTCGTCCACGCAGTTGTTGCAGCAGATGCACTTCGATTCGTCGATGACCGGGCGGAGTATGGGCTTCCCGGTCTTCTCGTTGGTACCTTTCTCGACCATCTCGATGGCGGTGACGGGGCACACCTTGGCGCACTTCTTGCACCCGATGCACTTGTTGTCGGTGAGGATGGGCCTGTCCAGGTCGGCGAGGGCGACGCGCCTCTCGGCGTTGCCGTTGTCGATATCGGACTGGAGGGTGACCTCCAGCTTCACCTTCATGCCTTCGGTGGTCTTGTCGTAGGCGAGCCTGCGGGGTCCGTACAGCAGGTCGAACCTGGTGAACTCGGCGAGCTCGTACTCGGGGGTGACGGTCATTGCGTCCACCGGGCAGTACTCTGCGCAGTATCCGCACATGGCGCACCTGCCCATGTTGACCTGGGGCCTCTTGACGACCTTTCCGTCAGAGTCCTCGACGTCGACGAGCTTGATGCAGGCGGTGGGGCACATGCGCACGCACATGCCGCATCCGACGCACTCGTCGAAGATGAGTCCGGGGCGTCCGCGGTAGTTGTCCGGGACCCACTCCTTCTCGTAGGGGTACAGGACGGTGACCGGCCTGTGGGCGATGTTCTTGAAGAACAGCTTCAGGACGGCCCACTGGGGCTTGAGGACCCAGAGGTGCTTAGCGTTGTTGCAGGGGTACTTGTCAAGATATCTGATACTCATCAGAACATCCCTCCGGTCTTGAGCAGCAGGACGATCGCCAGGTTGACGACGGACAGGGGCATGAAGACCTTCCATCCGATGTTGACGATCTGATCGGGCCTGACACGTCCGAGCGCGGCCCTGACGAGGATCATCAGGAAGAACACGAACCAGGCCTTGATCAGGAACACGATCTCGGGCACGGGTCCGTTCCCGATTCCCGGGAGAGCCCATCCGCCGAGGTACATGAGCGCGAACATGGCGCACGCGACGTATCCCCTGAAGTAGTCGGCCAGCATGATGAGACCCCACTTCATTCCGGCGTACTCGGTCTGCCATCCCTCGACCAGTTCGGCCTCGGCTTCCGCGATATCGAACGGCGTCCTCTCGGACTCCGCGGTGGCGCAGAAGAAGAACGTGATGGCACCGATGATCTGCGGGATGAGGTACCACGTGGAATTGGTCTGGGCATCGACGATGTCGCCGATGTTGAAGCTGCCGGCCATCAGGGCGGTGGTGGCGATCATGATGAGCATGGGGACCTCGTACGAGATCATCAGCTCGGCCGCACGCATACCGCCGATCATGGCGTACTTGTTGTTCTGGGACCATCCCGAAACCAGGATGAAGAACGGCGCCAGGGCGAAGAACGCCATGACGATGAGGAGTCCGGAGTCGTAGTTGACGACGAACCATCTCTGGGACAGCGGGATCATGCATGCCAGGAGAACCGAGACTCCCACGATGAGGGAGACGGTCCACATGTAGGTCATGTTGTCGACCTTCTTGGGGATGGTGTTCTCCTTCATGAAGGTCTTGAGACCGTCGGCGACGCACTGGAGGAATCCCTTCATTCCCACCATGGTTCCCCTTCTGTCCATCATCCTACCGAGGCACTTACGCTCCATCCACAGGGACAGCAGCGTACATACGAACACCACGATGAAGACGATGAGCATGAACACGAGGAGCGAGAACAGCACGCAGACCGGCGCGCTCATGAGCCAGGTGGAGACACAGTTGTTCGGGAAGATCAGGTTGATCAGCCAGGCGATGGTCCCTCCGATGATCTCCCACAGCTTGTAGGAGATGTCGAACGGCAGGTTGTAGACCCCCTCGAACGGGTAGAACTCGTTCTTCATCGGGTCCTGGAAGAAGTCGATCCAGTTCAGGATGCTGCTGTATTGGACTGCCATCCTGAATCACCTGTCCGTCTCGCCCAGGCACATATCGATCTGAGCCAGCACCGCCGGGACATCGGCGATCCTGACCCCGACGCACTGCGCCTTGGCGGATGATACGTTCACGAAGATCGGGCTGCGGACCTTGAGCCTGTAGGGCTTGTCGGTGCCGTCCGATACGAGGTACATGAGGGACTCCCCACGGGGGTCCTCGAGCCTGGTGAAGTGCGTTCCGGCGGGGACCCTGGAGGGCGCCTTGACCCTGTACGGGGCGTTCTTTCCGAGCGCCTGGATCTTCTGCACGGCCTGCCTGATGATGTCGCAGGACTGGAACATCTCCTCGGTACGGATCATGTACCTGGCGTAGGAGTCTCCCTCGGTGAGCACGGGGACCTCGAAGTCCACCTTGTCGTAGTTGTCGTAGGGGTCGTCCCTCCTGATGTCGAAGTCGACTCCGCATCCCCTCATGGCGGGTCCGGTCAGTCCGAGGTTGGCGGCCTGCTCCCTGGTGAGGTAGCTGACGCCCTTCATCCTCGACACGATGATCGAGCTCTCGTCCATCAGGGTGATGATGTCCCAGAGGGCCTTCTCGAACCTGTCGACGGTGCGGATGACGTCCCTGTCGAAGAGCTCGGTGGTGTCGTTGCGGACCCCTCCGATCCTCGGGTAGTTCGTGGTCATCCTGGCTCCGCAGAGCTTGACGTTGAGGTCCAGGAAGTACTCCCTCTCCCTCATGGCCCACAGGAAGACGGTCAGGTTACCGAGGTCGGTACCGACGGCCGCGAGCCACATGAGGTGCGACTGGATACGGCAGACCTCATCGGCTACGATCCTGATGTACTTCGCCTTCTCCGGGATGTCCATGCCCAGGGCCTTCTCCACGGTCATGCAGTAGAGGTGGGTGTAGGTCATCGAGGCGGCGTAGCAGAGACGGTCCGCCATGGGGATGATCTTCGGGTAGGTCCTGTTCTCGGTCTCCTTCTCCCATCCCCTGTGCAGGTATCCGACGATCGGATCCGCATCCACGCAGATCTCTCCGTCGACCTTGATCTTCAAGGTCCAGAGTCCGTGCGAGAACGGGTGCTGCGGACCCATGATGATCCACATCTTGTCCGTGTCCATCTTCTCGGCCTGCGCCTGGATCTTCTCCTCGGCGGCCACGATGGGCGCTATTGAATCTGCCATCACTCCTGCCCCCTGAGCTTGTATGATTTCCTGAACGGGAAGAACTCGTAGGTCTCGGGCGTGAGGAGCCTCTCGAGCCTGGGGTGGCCGTCGAAGACGATGCCGAAGAGCTCCCATGTCTCCCTCTCGTGCCAGTTGGCACCCTCCCAGATGAGCGCGACGGAATCCACGTGGGGATCCTCGGCGGGAAGGTCGGCGGAGAGCTCGATCATGACCCCGTTGTAGTAATTGGTCAGGTGATAGACGACGGTGAGATGGTCCACGTAGTCGACGCCGATGACGGTGGAGCAGTGCTCGAAGGTCAGGTTGTCGTGGATGTACGTGCACACCTCCTTGACCTTCTCCTTGGGGAGCTTGGCGAAGACCCTGCGGGTCTCGGTGCCGGTGACCTCCACTTCGGGGAATTTCTCGGTCAGGAGCGTTTTGATCTCGTCCTCGGTGGGCTTCTGATAGACCGCATTCGTATCCATCTTCAGTCCTCCAGGAAGGCGCCTCTTCTGAAGTAGTCTTCAATCTTCTTCTGAAGGAGCATGAATCCGTCGATCATCGCGTCGGGACGTGCGGGGCATCCGGGGATGTAGACATCCACCGGGACGATCTGGTCGAGTCCCTGGACGGTGTTGTAGGAGTCGTACCAGGGTCCGCCGGAGATGGCGCACTCGCCCATGGCGACGACCCACTTGGGGTTGGGGATCTGTTCGTACAGACGCCTGAGGTCGGGACGGATCTTCTTGGAGATCCAGCCGTTGACCAGCAGGATATCGGTCTGCCTGGGCGAGGAACGGTAGATCATTCCGTAACGCTCGGCATCGTACCTGGGGGCGGACGCGGCCGCCATCTCGAGAGCGCAGCATGCGAGTCCCCAGTGGAGGGGGTGCATGGAGTTCTTCATCGCCCAGGACCAGATGGGTCCCGTCAGTTCGTCGATGGTCTTCTTCGTACCGGAGCTCAGAAGGTCGTTGATCATCGCATCGGACCACGACATGAACTCGTCGGCACTCATTGCCACAGCATGGGGGTAGAGGCTCATATCCATACGT
>CAVDQR010000010.1:0-16614 GCA_963611065.1 Bacteroides ovatus | reverse complement strand
CGCGGTGGATTCCGTCCTGAACGGGTGAGCCGATGCAGCCGTGGTTCGACGCGATCCTCATCGTCGTTCTGGCCCTGCTCATCGACAGGTTCGTGGGCGAGGTGCCCAATTCGATCCATCCCCTGAGGTGGATGGGGAACATCCTGTCCGCGATCGACAAAAGGGTGCAGGACCGCGGTTCCCGGAAGGCGACCGTCATAGGGTTCCTGTCGTATCTTCTCGTGTTCATCATATTCTCCGCGATCGGGCTCTGCATAACATCGGCCTTCAGGATCGGGGTCTCCCAGATCTCGCCCGGGATCGGGGAGGCCTGCTGGATAATCGCCACCGCGTTCGTCTTCAAGATCTCGTTCGCGATATTCTCCTTCAGGAAGCACTGCGACCCCATCTGCGATGCGCTGGACTCCGGCGATCTGGAGCAGGCGGACGCCCGCGTGCAGATGATCGTGAGCCGCGACACCAAGGGGATGGATGCGGAGCATGTGGCATCGTCCTGCTGCGAGACCGTGTCCGAGAACCTGGTCGACAGCGCATATTCGCCGATGCTGTACTTCGGCATATTCGGGCTCCCCGGCGCGGTGATGTTCAGGTGCGCCAACCTGATGGACGCGATGTGGGGCTATCTCAATGAAAGATATTCCAAAATCGGGTTCTTCCCGGCGAAGTTCGACGATGTCCTGGGATTCCTGACATCGCGCGTCTCGCCGTATTTCATCGCATTGGCGGGTCTCCTGCTCGGGATGGATTGGAAAGCATCGGTCCCCGCCGCGAAGGCGGAGCACACCAAGACCCCCAGCCCCAACAGCGGATGGTCCATGACGGCCACCGCCGCCGTCCTCGGGATAAGGATGGAGAAGCGCGGGGTCTACGTCATGGGCGACGGGCCCATGCCCACCACGAAGGATGTCAAGAGGTGCTGCAGGCTGATCGAGCTCGCCTCGATGATATTCCTCCTTACGGTGTGCATGATCCTCTACGGCATCATCGGGATACAGGTGCAGATGTTCTGCGAGGACGCCCTCTTCGGATTCTGGGGGTCGGTATTCTGAAGTACATAGCTTCCACGAGCATCGAACAGGTCGACGGATGGCCCGTCGGCGTCGTACGTTTCACCGAGAGGATGGAATCCCTCAGCTGCGCCGTCCTGAACGGCGGTGTCACGAAGATAAGCGCGGCGTTCATCATGCAGGTCCCGAAGGACTACGACTGCGCCCATCCCGTCCACGACGCGGAGCACGTCAGGGATTCCCTCGGATTGCCCGAGGACACCCTGGGGATGATGACCGCGGCCGAGGTCGACTACGTGTTCAATCTCAAGGAATGCTCCTACGAAGGTGTCGAATCCGCCGCATTCGCCACCGCCGGACTGAGCAACCATGTCATAGCGGGGGAGGAGCTCCGCGATTATCCCGAGAACTCCGCCGTATCCAAGCGCAGGGCGGACGAGATGAGGGCCGGGACGATCAACGTCGGCATCGTCTCGTCGGTGCCGATGACCATGGAGGGGAAGGTGAACCTGTTCATCCCCCTGGTCGAGGCCAAATCCGTGGCGATGGCCGAGCACGGGTTCAGGGAGACCGGGACCACCTCGGACGCCATGGCGGTGATATCGCCCGAAGGCGCCGACGGAGTGTCATGGACCGGGACCGGTTCGAAGATCGGCATAGCATCCGCCAGGGCGGTGTCCGCAGCTGTCGGGTACGCATTGGACATCAGGAACGAGCACCCCATACCGCTGACGCCGGGGAAGATCCTCGACAGGATGGGGCTCGATGCGGGGAAGCTGCTCCGCATGTCGGGTTCCGGTTCGGATCCCGAGACTTACGGTAACAATCTGGAGGCGCTCCTCTCCCGGGAGGACGTCTCCGCGCTGCTGGACCTGGCATGGTTCGCGGCGGACAGGGCGGATTCCATCGCCCAGGACGGGAACGACGGGGAGACGGATCTGATCCTCTCCGAAGCTTCCCGCATCATCGGGACGGACGTCCCGGAGGAGGGTTCCCTCATGGATCGCATCATCACCATGATATCGAAGAAAGCGGGGGGATGCCGATGGCAGGCAGCGCCCTCAAGGCGATGGTGTCGTTCTTCACCATCTGGCAGCAGGACATCACCCAGGAGGACATGGACGCCATGGACTCGAAGTTCCACCTCGCCCCGCTGGTGGGCGCCCTCATCGGGCTGGTGGTATTCATCGAGGCGGCCGTGCTGATCCTGATGTCCCGCCACGGGATAATCTCATCATCGCTGTTCGCGGCGGCCGCGATACTCGCGACGGTCTACTTCGGGAGCAGGTTCCTGCACTTCGACGGTCTGGCGGATTTCGGCGACGGTTCCATCGTGGCCGGGACGCAGGCCGACCATGTGCGTGCGTTGAAGGACACGCTGATCGGTGCCGGGGGATTGGGTGTGGCGCTCATCGTCACTCTCCTGAACTTCTCCCTGTACTCCGCGGCGTTCGCCTACATCATCGTGCTCGCGCCGGTGACCGAGATCCTGGCGAAGAACGCCCAGGTCGTGACCGCCTGCTACGGTCTTCCCAGCAACGGGATGGCCGGGAGGCAGGTCGAGCAGACCAACGGGAAATCGGCGGTCAGATCCTGCGGGATCGCCCTGGTCCTGATCGTAGTGTTCGCGCTCGCCGGGGCCGCGGTGACCAACCGGATCTGGGATCACAATGTGATCTTCCTCTCCCATGCCGTCTTCGTCGCCATCTTCGGGATGGCCGCATCCATCGTGTCCGCGTACCTCATGGCCCGCAGGGCCAACAGGGTCTTCGGCATGGTCAACGGCGACATCCTGGGAGCATCGCACGAGATCGCCAGGTTCGCGGCCATGCTGGTGATGGTCATCATCTTCGGATTGGTGGTCTGAAGTGCAGGCCCTGATCAACGCCGGCGGGAAAGGCACACGCATGGGGCAGTGCGGGATCGAGAAGCCGATGCTGATGATCGGCGATGCTCCGACGGTCAAGAGGGTGTTGGACGCTCTCAAAGCATCGAAGCACATCGACCGGGTGCTCGTATCGGTCAGCGACCATACGCTCCATACGGAACGCTATCTCCAGAGCATAGGGGCGGAGACCATCCGCACGTCCGGGGAGAGCTTCATGGACGACCTCCACACGGCATTCGAGGCGATGGAGGGGGATTACGTCCTCACCTGCCCTTCCGACCTCCCCCTTCTGACGACGGAGGTCGTGGACAGGTTCATAGAATACTTCGAACCGAGGGTCATGGAATCCGCCATCGCGGTGGTGGATGAGAGGACCGTGCGCGGCATCGGCATAACGCCTTCGTACGTCAGGGAGGACAGGGGCTTCAAATGGGTCCTGTCCGGCCTGTGCATCATGAACCGGCCGCGCACATTGAAAGGGGATTACCTCGACGAGTGCCTGTTCGACACCAACTGGCCCGAGCTGGCCGTCAACGTCAACACGCCGAGGGAGTTGGATCTCGCCAGGAGCTTCTTCAGGGAGCGATGGCGTCGCCCATTATCTCCCTGTAGATCTCCTCAACCTTGTCCGAGAGGTCCTTGGCGGTTATCTTCCCGGCGGACATCGCAATCGCTCCGACCGAGGATCCGCCGCATCCGACGCCCTCCTTGATGTAACCCCACTCGTAGGCCTGCAGGCCCTCGTAGGGGCTGGAGGAGTAGTCGACGTTTGCGTACACGGACGGCACGTCCGGAGTGATGGCATCGACGATCTTCCTCATGCTGGAGTTGGCATCGTCCATCAGCCATCTGGTGGTCCCCTGGATCAGGTTCCCGATTATCTCCGGGTGGAGGGCGATCGCGCCTGCGATGACCGCTCCCATCTGGGTCCCGCCTCCGGCGATGACCGGAACGTACGGAGCGGCTCCGCACACGATCCCGATGTTGGCGGGCATCATGGGGTCCCCGACGCATTCTATCGCACCGAGGGGGTCGTCCTTCATGTCCCCGGGCTTTATCCCTGCGGCCGCGAGCGCCTCGTCTACCACCTTGGTCTTCAGCTCCTTGGGGTTGTTGGGGGAGCTGCTGCTCACCAGGTTCTCCTTCACAACACCCATGGCCTTCATGACGGCGAGGGCCGTCGTCGTCCCTCCGGCGCAGCTCTCGCTGATGATGACGAAGTCGTTGGACCTTGCGAGGAGTTTGCCGAGCATCATCCCCTTCTCGAACTCCGTGCGGGCGTTCTTGACCGCCTTCCCGGTGGTGATGAAGTCTCCGCACTCCCCTCCCATGTCGAAGAACGGGACGTAGGGGACGATGGAGCACCCTCCGTTGACGATGAAGTACTGCATCCCCGAGAGCTTCAGGGCCGCCAGCGTGAGCGTGGCGGGTGTGGGGATTCCTCCGGGGTTGATCGGGATCCCCTTCATGCAGGTGGTCTTGCCGTTGACAAGTAGTTCCGCATCGGCGGGGCCGGTGAACATGGTGAGCTCCGGGGTGTCCCCGGCATCGGAGAGTCCCGGGATGGTCGACGTCCTGGTGTTGGCGACGGTGCATGTGAACACCCCGCGCTTCCCCCAGATCCTGGAGAGGACGTCCTTGGCGATCTTCTCGTTCCCGTATATGCCCAGAGAGGGCGGCAGTTCGAATTCCATTTGTCTCACCTATGCTCGAGGATCCTCGGGACCAGGTCCTTGAGGGGAACTATCTCCCCTTCCTGCGCCCCGATGTCGAATGTTGTCCAGACGGGCACGTCGGTGAGGATGTGCTCACCCGTCACGCAGGACGTGCCGTGGTCTGCGAAGTAGATTATGCGGTCGGCGTCCGGGAAGTACTCGGACATCAGCTCGTCCGTGCGCTCCAGGACGGCCTTCTTCTTGAAGGGGTCCTTCTGGTGGCTGTACTCGTCCACCTCGTCGATGTGGAGGAACACGTCGCCGTGCTTCAGGGCCTCCCTGGCCTTGGGGAACCTGCCCTCCAGGTCGTAGATCAGGTCGATGTCGTAGCCGAGGGATGCGCAGATCCCAAGAGATGTGGGGCTGTCGGAGAAAGCCGTGAGCTTCCTGATCCCGGGGAATCCGGGATACTGATTCCCGCAGCGTCCGCATCCCCAGGGGTATTCGGTGATCCCGTCCATCTCGGACGCGATCTCCTTGATCATCTGTCCGAGGGGGCCGTTCACCTCCTTGTACGGGGCGTCGACGGGCGGTGCCGGAGTCACCGGAACATCATCGGATTCCATGGTGAGGACCGCGCGGCCCTCCACGAAGAATTGGATCTCCGGATTGTAGGGTTCGAGGATGTCCATGTGGGACATGACGCGCTCCTGGAGCTCGTCCTTGAACTCGGAGTTGTGGTAGCACCAGTGGACCATCCCGTCCCCGATCCTGGCGGGGCTGAGGCGGTACGCGACCCTCTTGGGGTCCTTTATGGGCAATCCGAGGCCCATCGCTTCCAATGCGGCCCTCTCGATCTCGGGAGGATGGCCGGTGAAGAACTCGTTGAGGAACAATTGGGTGTACCCGCGGCCGGTGGTCCTGCAGCGGTGCTTGACCCTGGATTCAAGAAACGGCATCTCGGCGACGTCTATCGGTTTCCTGCCATCCAATTGCGGGCACGGGTCGTCCTCGGCCCCGTCGAGAAGGACGAATAGGAGATTGCTCATGTTACCTTCCTCAGGGCGATGGCGGCCTGTCCGACCGATATGCCTCCGTCCCCGTTGGGGACCTCCCTGTGCATCAGAGGAACGTGGCGGGAGGATATAACCATGTCTTCGAACATCCTGGCTATGGCCCCGTTGTACGAGACTCCCCCGGTCAATCCGATGTGTTCGACGCCTTCCGCGTCGGCCCTCTCGATGGCGATGTCCACGAGGGACCTCATGACGTTGTAGACCATGGAGTAGGCGACGTCCTCCCTCCGGTGGTCTGGATCGATATGGGAGAACTGCTCGGCGGTCATGACGACGCCGTTCCGCGTTTGGACCCCGTATCCGTCGATCAGATGTCCGTTGTTCAGGAGGGGTTCGACCTTCATGGCCGGTTCGCCGTCGTAGTCCCTGTGTTGGCATACACCGAGGGAGTAGGAGATCGCGTCGAGGTATCTGCCCATGGACGACGATGTGACGCTCTTCTGCATCAGCTTCATGAGGACGGCGGATTCGGAGTCGGTGAAATCGTGATTCCCGACGCCGTTGATGGCGTCTATCGCGAATCTCAATCTCCTGAGATCGTAGAGCGCCTTCTCGGATCCCAGCAGGGGGATGCCCTGGAGATGGCCGATCCTCTCGTATCCGTCGAATGTGGCGTCGAGCACCTCCCCTCCCCAGGCGGTGCCGTCGTCCCCGTGGCCGGTGCCGTCCAATGTCAGGGTGATGCACCTGTCTACGGAGTTCTCGATCATCAGCGAGGCGGCGTGGGCCCAGTGGTGCTGGATCTCGATGATGTCCGCGTGATACTCCTCGGACAGGCGTCTCGCGAGCTTCCTGTTGGAGTATCCCGGGTGGAGGTCGATAGCGACCATCGACGGCTCGCATCCGACGAATCTCAACTGCGTCCTCACGGCCTCCTCGAGATACTCCGGGACGCCGATCTTCTCGCCGTTCCCGATGTGCTGCGTCGGCCAGATCGTCCCTCCGGATGCGACGGACCCGGTGAGGTTCTCCTGCGCTCCGAGGGCGACGACGTCGCCCGGGGGACAGGATATCCCGTACGGGACCGATCCCCTCGATCTGCGGATGTACTGCGTCCTGTCGCCGAACATCCTGAGGACGGTGTCGTCCGCCCTGTTGATTATGTCCTGGTCGTGGAGCAGCCACGCGTCGGCGTCGATCCTCATCGCCTCCTCCTCGGTGACGGCCATGGGTTCGCCGGGAGGGTTGGCCGATGTCATGACGAGCGCGTCGTGCCTCAATTTAGAGAATAATATGTGATGCATCCCGGTGTACGGGAGGAACATCCCAATGGTGTCGAGTCCGGGGGAAGCCGATTCGGTCTCGTCGGAGGGGATCTTCCTGCACAGGACGATGGGCCTTCCGGGGGATTCGAGCTGCGATATCTCCTCCGGGGTGGGTTCGGCGTATTTCCTAAGCGATTCCAGGTCCCTCGCCATTATGGCGAACGGCTTCTGCCGCCTGCCGTACCATTCCCTCAGCTCCCCGATCCTGTCGAGGGTGCAGCAGATGTGCATCCCGCCCCATCCCTGGACGACCGCCCTCTTCCCGTCGTCCAAGAGCTCCGCCAACTTCCCGATCGGATCCTCCGTCACGGTCCCGTCCCTCGTTATCAGACGGTACGAGGGTCCGCATGCGGGGCAGGCGATGGTCTGATGGTGGAACCTGCGGTCCGACGGAGAGGAGAACTCCCTCCCGCATTCGGGGCAGGGAGGGAAGCGGTCCATGGATGTCAACGGACGGTCGTAGGGCATCCCCCTGAGCAGGGTGAATCTGGGCCCGCAGGCCGTGCAGGTCGTGAACGGATATCCGGAACGTCTGCCATCGGAGAATATCTCCGCGACGCACTGGTCGCAGACCGCGCTGTCAGCGGGGATGGAGGCGCCCCTGCCGGCGCCTCCGGATTGGATTATGGAGAAGCCTTCCGGCCCGGAATAGGGGGAATCGAGCTTCTCGATGCTGGTGATGCGGGCGAGAGGGGGCAGATCGGAGAGCAGCTCCCCGATCAGCTCGTCCCCCCTGTCCGTCTCTATGACGACGGACGATCCGTCGTTGCGGACGGTGCCCGAGGCGCCCGTCCTCTCGGCGGCCCTGTACACGGCGGGTCTGAACCCGACACCCTGCACCGTACCGCCGATCGTTATCCTCATGCGGTCGCAATGGACGCCTCGGTATTTGTTTCATCTGACCGGTCTGCAGGTGCAGGCCGGGGGCAGGTCGTTCCCCATGGCGGGGGGCTTTGCCCTGTCGACGCTGAGAACGCCGTCGGGGACCCCCAGGAAATCGGCGAGGTCCTGGTCGGACGGGTACTGGCCGACGCTGATGGCCACGCCCTGATATTCGCAAATCGGGAGGGAGTCCATCCCTTCCTCCTCGACGACGGAGCGGGCCTCCCTTCCGTCGGCGAGGTCATCCGGAGACGAGCACATGACCCTCCTGATGCCGATCCCGGCGGTCTCGAGGGCCTTGAAGCTGGCGTCGAACCTCTCCGCGTCGGAGACGTCCTTCGATCTGGCAGCTTCCGATTCGTATACCGTCATGTCGTAGTCCATGCTCGATGTAACGGCGTTACAGGTTAAAAAAGGGGGAGGAGGTACGGATTTTTCATCATGAGGAAAAAGGAATTAATTGTGATATAAATGTAGAGAAGTATTAATCGAACTAATTATGGAATAAATTATCTTATACTTATTCGTAACATATCATCCAGACCCCCATCGGGATATTTCCGAGGAGGGCAGGTTCGTGATTGCAGTGGTCGGAGAGACGGATCGGTTCTCGGATTTCACCGTACATGGAGATTCCGAGGAGATCATAAGCGCCTTAACGAAAGAAGAGAGGAGGTGGGCCACAGGAATACTGAAGGAGTTCATCGTCAAGGGATTCACACTCGACGATGAGCGTCTTAAGGAGGGTACAGTTGTTTTCGACAAGGTCTATTTCGATGAGATGTTGGATCGCATCCATTCGATCCGTGCGAACGACCGCCGTATCTGGCAGAAGATCACCGACATCTTTGCGGAATGCTCCGCGGATTACGACAAGGATTCTTCGGTGACGAGGAGATTCTATTCGGAGGTTCGGAACAGGTTCTATCATGACATAACTGGAGGGCCCGATTCCGGGAATGGCCTGAATGAGGAGCAGGTGAAGGACATCGAGCTCGCCGTGTTAGGGTTTTACGATTACATTGAAGGGTTACTTGAACGCGGGATCCCGTTCACCATGGAGGAGTTCGCAGCGAGTGTCAACGAATTCCTCGAATTCCGCAGATATGAGATTCTCGAGGGGAAAGGCAGCATTTCCAAGGAAGTGGCCGAGAGGAAGGCTACCACTGAATATGAACTGTTCAAACAGACGCAGAAGTACGTGTCCGACTTCGATAAGAGTACGAAGGGGTTGGAATCATCCGACGGGAACAGCGACGGGTGAGTCGCCTGGGAAGAACGTCAGATGCCATGGGAGGGTTCGGGGGCACCCCCGGTTCATCTGTCCCTGTTGACGCCCTCGAACTTGGACCCGATCCTCTTCGCCTCGAGCAGCAGCTCCGTATTCTCCGATGCCCGTGCCTTCCCGTCCCTGTCGGAGTAGACGATGGTGTCGCACACGGTGAATCCCAGGCGCACGAGGTTGTATGTCAGCGCATCCGCGACCTTCTTCCCCTCGTCCTCCTTGGAGCACGTGACCACCAGGACCGCGTTCTTCCCGCTGAAGACGGGCTTGTCGTTCTCGTCGAGGTACGAGACCATCCTGTCCTCGAGCATCTTGTACTGGGCGCAAGGCCCGTTGAAGACCACGGGGGTGGAGAGCACGGCGCAGTCCGCGTCGCGGATGTCGCCGAGGACGGTGGTGAGATCGTCGTCCAGGCGGCACCTGTTGTCCGCCCTGCACTTGAGGCACCCGTCGCATCCCCTCAGATCCTTCATGGTCTGGAGCTTGTACAGCTTGATGATGTTCGTCGAGAGCCCCATGGCTCCGTCGAGAACCGAATTCACGATTGCGTCAGCATCGTTTCCCCCCACGTCGTTGGAGAGAACTGCCACGACTTTTCCCATGGATGAATCATTGAGTTAACAATATTTATAATTGGCTGGCCGAATCGAAACCATATATAAACATATCTATTTTTCGCAGTCTTTGTATTTAAATATGGTCGATTCATCCATCCATCCAAGGTTTATATAGCAGACCCTGTCGGGATGCTCGGATACGACTCACTTGTCTTCCGGCGGGGCGCGGACCGATTCGGTCTCGTAAGCGTCCACCAGCGGGGTGATGTGGAGGTGGGTGTAGAACGGATCCTCGTACTTCGAGTGCATGTAGCTGTCGATGTCGAGGTTCATGTTGTTCAGGATGTGGATCAGTGTGTTGCGCAGGTGCAGCACATCCTCGCGGGGGATGTCCTTGAAGTAGCTGTTGTTCAGCTCGGTGACCCTCTTCATGATGAATTCCGCGAGCTCCTGTCCGGACTCGGTCAGGTAGATGAAGTACTTCTTGCTGTTCTCCGTCTTCCTGTCGTCGTAGACGAACCCCTTCTCCCTCAGGACCTTGATGACCCTGTTGGTGTTGGCCGTATCCAGATCCAGGAAGCGGGACAGGCTCACCAGGGTCTGTCCGTCCTGCAGCTTCAGTGCGATAAGGTAGATCGCGTGGGCGCTCGTGAGTCCGTAGGGAGACACGACCTCGGTCATGTTCTTCCTCATCTGGAAGCTCATCCTGTCGAAGAAGGCGGGAAGGAACGAGTTCCAGTATACGTCCTCGTGAACGGCCATACCATCCCGTAATGCCTCGGGCGCCTTAATGCTAACGCGCGAGAGCATGGGGATCATGAGCTTCGTCATGTCCTCCAGGATATCGGATGATGAGTTCTTCATGAGAAATGACAGGCCCCGGGGGAGGAACAGCGATGATCGAACAGCTTGGTCCCGGGGCTCTGAGTGTATGCCCGTCGCGGTCCCGGGGATCTTGGGACCGCGGCGGTGTCCGTTCACGCCCTGTCGGCGAATGCCGCGACGAACTTCGCGGAAGCGTCGGTTGCACTCTCGGTGTAGAGGTCGGCTCCGATCTCGTCGGCCCACTGCTGGGTGACGGGGGCTCCGCCGACGTTGGTCAGGCACTTGCCCTTGAGGCCCTCCTTGACCATCATCTGCTCGAGGTCCTTCTGGTGGACCATGGTGGAGGTCATCAGGGCGGAGGTCCCGACGGCATCGGCGTTGTGGTCCTTGCAGGCCTGGACGATGTCCTTGAGGGGGACGTCCCTTCCGATGTTGAACACGTTGAATCCGGCGACCTTCAGCATGATGGCCACGATGTCCTTCCCGATCGAGTGGATGTCTCCCTCGATGGAGCAGATGACGACGTTCCCGAGTCCGCTGTCGGTGGCACCGCCGCGCTTCTCGAGCTCGGGGGTGATGATGTCCAGTCCGGCGGTCAGGGCGCCTGCGGCGGCCATGATGTGGGGAAGGAAGACCTTCTTCTGCGCGAAGAGCTCTCCGACGTAGTTGATCCCGGCGCTGTATCCCTCGGAGATGACCCTCACGAGGTCCACGCTGGGGTCCGCGATGGCCTCCTCGGCGACGGCTTTGGAGTCCGGCACCTTGTAGGCGATGACGGCGTTCTTCGCTCTCTCAATCAGTGTCTCAGTTGTCATTATGATCACTCCTGCTGCTTCTTCTTCTGGAACTCCTCGTCGCCCCTCTTCATGATGGCTTCCATGGCGGCGAGCCTGTCCTCGGGAATCGGTTTCACTACGTGGTTCGCCATGATGTCGAGGACGACCTCGTGGGCCCTCTCGACGGCGTTCTTGGATCCGTTGGCCCTCCACTCTCCGAGCATGGTCCTGTCGAAGACAGAGGGGTTGGATGCGTCCTCGAAGTGCTCCATCGTGGTCATGTGGCCGAGGAAGTCGTTCCCGACCCCGACCTCCTTGATGGCGTCGACCGCGAGGGTCTCATCGGTGACGGGGACCCCCTCGAGGATCTTGAAGTTCATTGCGATTATGTCATTGTCGATGACCATCTGCTCCATGGAGAAGGTCTGACCCAGCTCGAGCATCCCGGATCCGTAGATGGAGTTCGCTCCGGACATGGCGGGGAGCAGGGAGGTGATGGACTTCTCGTGGGCGGCCTGGGAATCGGGCACCTTGGCGTCGGTCTACATGCCGGCGACGAACACGGGCAGTCCGTAGTACTGTCCGAGCTTAGCGACGGATGCGCTGATCAGCGCGAGTTCGGGGGAGCCAACAGGTGCGGTCCCGTTCCTGAGGTCGAATGTGGTGGTCGAGGATCCGTACAGGACCCTTGCGCCGGGGTTGGCCAGCTGGCTCAGCACGAGTCCGGAGAGGATCTCGGCGTTGTGGGTGACCAGGGTTCCGGCCAGGTAGATGGGGGACGACCCTCCGGCCATGGCCATGGACAGGACGTTGACGGGGATGCCGTAGCGGGCTCCCTTGATGATGACCTGGGCGGCGTTGTGGCTGAGCTCGAGGGGGGATGTGGGGCACACGAGCATGGACATGATGGGCCTCTCGCGGGCCATCTTCTCGTCTCCGCCGTAGTAGGCCTTGAGGATCTCCCAGTAGAGATCGACGTTGTCTCCCACGGGGTCGATGTGGTGGAAGTGCTTCGAGGTGTTCTTCAGGGATGTGATCATCTCGTGGACGTCCTCGAGCCCGACGCCGGCCCAGTCCCTGGCGGAGACCGCGAGGGAGAAGTAGCTGACGTTGGGGAGGGCGTCGACCAGCTTGGCGGTGTTGGCCAGGTCAGCATCGGTGGAGTCCCTGGTCTCGAACTTGCCGTCGCCGAGGTAGTCGCACATCTGGATACCGGTCCCGAAGTTGGTGTAGTGGACCCTTCCCTTGTGCATCTGCTCGACGGTGTGCTCGTCGTCCCTTCCGTAGAGGTAGAATTTCTTGGGTGCGGTGGCGAGGGCCTGGTTGATGATCTTGGTGGGGATCTTGACCATCTTGGTCTCGAAGTTGACCTCGCATCCCGCGTCGGCGAAGATCTGTAGGCCTTCCTCATCGGACACCTGGACTCCGTAGTTCTCCAGGACGTCCCTGGTGGCGTAGTCGATCTCGCGAATGTCGTCTTCGGTGAACAGCTCGAGTTTGATGCCGTTCATCTTGACCCTTCCGGGGTATTTTGGCATTTTCTGCTTCCTCCTTTTTTTCGGGGATCCCGGGATTCCTCCCGTTCCCCTGTGATTCCAACATCACCGTGGTGGTATTTAATTTTAGTGAGTTGTCAATGTTAATGATGCGCTGTACATTATTATAGATGTATGCACATTATTTTTATTGAGATGGACACGACTTAAAGAGACGTGTCATCAAGGTTGGATGCAACATGGATGCGACCGATTCAGAGGGGAGCCAGACCTTCCCGTTCGTCAGGATCGTGGGGCAGGAAGCGATGAAACGCGCGCTCCTGCTCAACATAGTGGACCCTTCCATAGGCGGGGTCCTGATCAGAGGGGAGAAGGGGACGGCGAAGTCCACCACGGTGAGGTCGCTCGGGGCGATCCTCCCCCGCGTGTCCTCCTCCAAGGGATGCAGGTTCAACTGCTGCACCGACGACCCCCGCTTCATGTGCGAGGATTGCATCGAGAAGTACAGGGCGGGGACGATGGAGGCGGAGGAGCGCAGGATGTCCGTCGTGGAGCTCCCCCTGAACGCCACGGAGGACAGGATATCCGGGAGCCTGGACATCGAGCATGTGCTGAGCACCGGGAAGAGGCGCTTCGAAGGCGGCGTCCTGGCGAAGGCCAACGGGAACCTCCTGTACGTGGATGAGGTGAATCTCCTGGACGACCACATCGTCGACCTGCTTCTGGATTCCGCCGCCATGGGGCGGAACTACGTGGAGAGGGAGGGGATATCGTTCTCCCATCCGGCCCGCTTCATCCTCGTGGGGTCGATGAACCCGGAGGAGGGGAACCTGCGGCCCCAGCTGTTGGACCGCTTCGGCATGTCCGTCGACATCGCCACCGAGAGGGACCCGACCACCAGGGTCGAGGTGATCAAGCGCAGGCTGGAGTTCGATTCGGATCCGAAGGCGTACTGCGAGGCGTGCGCGGAGGAGACCGCCGAACTGGAAGCCAGGATCTCCGATGCCAAGAAGCTCCTGCCCGAGATCCGGGCCACGGATGCCCTTCTGAGGTCCATAGCCATGGTCTCCATCAGGTTCGGATTGGAGGGGCACCGCGCCGATCTCGCCATGATACGCGCCGCGAAGGCCAACGCCGCGCTGGAAGGGAGGACAGATGTCGACACCAGGGACGTCGCCGCCACCGCGGGGATGGTGCTGAGGCACCGCCTGAAGAGCGGACCGTTCGAGGAGGCCAGGTTCGACCAGGAGGCTTTGGTCCGTTGTCTGAGAGGATGCCGATCGCGGTCGGCTGCGACAGGATATGCGGGCTCGACCTGCCGAAGAAGGCGTTGATGTGCCTGGCGGTCGATCCGGAGCTCAGGACGTTGCTGGTCAAGGGTCCGACCGGGGTCGGGAAGACGTCGCTGGTGAGGGCCGTCTCGTCCGAGGTCTGCGGGAAGGCCCCGACGATCATCCCCTCGGGATGCTCCGACGAGCAGGTGTTCGGCGGATTGGATGCGGAGACCACCATGGCCACCGGGAAGGCCGTGGCGCGCAGGGGGATACTGTCGGAGGTTGGCGACGGGTTCGTCTGCATGGACGACGTGAACCTCGCGGACCGCAGGTTCGTCCACGCTCTGCTGGATTGCGTCTCGTCGGGGAGCGTCCGCATCGAGCGCGACGGGATCTCCTCCTCGTATCCAATCCAAGCGTCGATGGTCGGGATGCTGAACATCCACGAATCGAGGCTCCCGCCGGGGATATCGGACCGTTTCGACATGTGCGTCACGATCCCGGCGCCCAAGGACGCCGATTTCAGGGTGGATGTGATGAGGAGCAACATCGGCACGTCGGGATACGGGGGCGACGGGTTCCGGGACAGGGTCCTCCGCGCCAGGGAGCTGATCCCGGGGATCCCGATACCGGACGGGATGCTCGACACCATAGCCGAGGCATGCTCGGATCTGGGGGTGGAGGGTCACAGGGGCGGGATAGCCTGCGTCAGGACCGCCAGGGCTCTGGCGGCCCTGGATGGTCGCGACGCTATCTCCGACGATGACGTCCGCACGGCGATGATCCTCTGTCTGGCGCACCGCAGGACCCGCCGCAGGGAGGAGAGGAACGAGGATGTCGTGAACTTCTACGGCGACTCCCACATGAAGCGCTTCATCCACGACGACAGGAAGCCGGCCCCGAAGGAGCAGTCGGGGGGAACAGACGCCCCGGTGCAGGCCGAGGGCGGCTGCGCCGTGGCCTGTTCGGAGAACGAGACCCTGGACGGTCCGGAGGAGGTCGTCCCCCGCATAGGCGAGATGTTCGAGGCGATCGACCTGATCGAGGAGTGCCGCGGTCAGATGGACCAGGATGCGGTGGAGAAGCGCAGGTCCATGAAGGACCGGTCCAAGGAGGGGAGGTGCGTCTCGGCGAGGCCGATGACCGACGGAGGGGACCTGCACATCGACGCCACGATCCGTCACGCCGCCCCGTTCCAGAGGGGGAGGGGCCGCGACGGCGACAGGATGCTGCTCGAAAGGTCCGACCTCATGGAGAAGGTCCGCGAGAGGAAGCGCACCTGCATGTTCCTGTTCATGGTGGACAACAGCGGTTCCCTGGTGATCAGAGGCAGGATGAGGGCCGTGAAGGCATCAATCCTCTCCATGCTCGCCACCCATTACGTCCGCAGGGACTCCGTGGGCATCATGACGTTCAACGAGGAATCGATCGGCATGGCGCTGCCCCCGACCAGGTCGGTTGGGAGCGTCAAGAACGTTCTCGACTCCCTCTCGGTGGGGAGGAAGACCCCGCTGACCGAGGCCATCGCGTACGCGGACAGGTACGCCTCCGAGTACACGAGGAAGCATCCGTCCGAATCCTGCTATCTCATACTGATGACCGACGCCAAGGCGAACATCGCCATGAATCCGGGGAGGGACCCCTTCGAGGAGTCGTTGGAGCTCGCAGGTGCGATAAGCGGTCATCCGGAGCATTGGATCGTCGTCGATACGGCGGCCGATCCGCAGGGCAGGACGCACGCGGTCGTCCTCGCCGAGGCATTGCACGCCCCGTACTACAAGATGGACTCCCTGAAACAGGTGGATGGATGACATCATCCGTCCCGGTTTTAAACATTGAGCTATCATTATAAATAATGCTTAATCTAAGATTTTATTGATAGCTCATTAATTTTATATACCGCAGGATGCGTAAAACCATCCGGTATCAGAAGCCCGGGACTCCACGGACCGACGGTCCGTTTGAGGGATCGGAATCGCGAGCTGATGACAACCGCCGGAAAACAGATACTATGACAGATAACGAAGTCATATCCGCGGCTGGCAAGCTCAGCTGGAAACAGGGCATGTACGTGGCCCTGGGCGTTCCGCTCCTCATCCTGCCGTCATTGTACGACATCTCGTCCCTCGTATGGGGCATATCGATCCTCGTGTGGGTGTTCTCCGTCCTGCAGGGATTCGCGCAGAATCTCGCCTACGGGGAGATGTCCACATGCTTCCCCCACGCCGTCGGCCTCCCCGGCTGCGCGCAGGAGGTCTTCACCGACAAGAACGACACCTCGAGATACAACAAGGGCAAGTTCATCGGCGCGTTCTGCGCCTGGTGCTACTGGTTCGCGTGGACCCCCGTCGTCATGATCTTCGGGATGCTCATCTCCGACTACCTGTCGCAGATGCTCTCCCTCCAACTGGAGGGATGGGCCGCGGTCGGGTTCTACGGTATCGTGATGCTCGTGATCCTCGCCCTGATGTACGCCCTCAGTTCCCGCGGCATCGAGAACGGGGCCAAGATGAGCATGATCCTCGCGATCGTCTCCATCATCCCGATGGTGGTCATCCTCATCGGAGCGTACGCCATAGGGATGTTCAATTTCGACCACATAACCGCCGAGATAACGCCTTCCGGATG
>CAVDQR010000009.1:0-17985 GCA_963611065.1 Bacteroides ovatus | reverse complement strand
CACCTACTGCCTCCTCGGAGACGGGGAGCTGCAGAGCGGGCAGAACTGGGAGGCGGCCATGTTCGCCAGCCAGAACGGCCTGAGCAATCTCATCGCAGTCGTCGACAGGAACAGGCTGCAGATCACCGGGAACACCGAGGACGCCGTGGGGCTGGAGCCCCTGCCCGAGAAGTGGAAGGCCTTCGGCTGGAACGTGATCATAGTCAACGGCCACAGCATCCGCCAGATAGAGGAGGCGCTGGACAAGGCCGAGGAGTCCCGCAGGAAGCCCACGGTCATCATAATGAACACCGTCAAGGGCAAGGGCGTGTCCTTCATGGAGAACAATGCCGGGTTCCACGGCAAGGCCTGCAACCCTGAGGAGTTCGAGCAGGCCATGAAGGAGCTGAAGGGGGAGTCGGAATGAGCGAGAAGCTGGCGCAGCGCAACTACTACGGGAAGGCGCTTGCCGCCCTGGCCGCCGAGAGGGAGGACGTGGTCGTCCTGGACGCGGACCTGGCAGGCTCCACCAAGACATCGGATTTCAAGAAGGCGTGCCCCGAGAGGTTCATCGAAGTGGGCATCGCCGAGCAGAACATGGTCGGCATCGCGGCCGGCCTGGCGGCTTCCGGGAAGACAGCCTTCGCGTCCACCTTCGGGGTGTTCGCCACCGGAAGATGCTGGGAGCAGATCAGGCTCGCGGTGGCCTACCCCAAGCTCAACGTGAAGATCGTCGCCACCCACTGCGGCATCAGCGTCGGAGAGGACGGAGCGTCCCACCAGGCGCTGGAGGACATGGCCATAATGAGGGCCCTGCCCAACATGACGGTCATCTCGCCCGCCGACGCCTACGAGGCATACGCGGCCACCATGGCCATCGCCGACTACAAAGGGCCCGTCTACATGAGGATGGGCCGTGCGGAGTTCCCCACCATAACCGAGGAGGGCGCTCCCTTCCAGATCGGCAAGGCCAAGGTCATGAGGGAAGGCACTGACGTCACCCTGATCGGGTGCGGCCAGATGGTCTCCTTCTGCCTCGATGCGGCCGAGATGCTGGCAGCCGAGGGGATATCCGCGGAGGTCATCAACATGGCCACCATCAAGCCCCTGGACGAGGAGGCCGTCATCGCCTCCGTGTCCAAGACCGGATGCTGCGTCACCGCAGAGGAGCACAGCATCATCGGCGGACTCGGTTCCGCTGTCGCGGAGGTGCTCTGCTCCAACGTGGCCGCGCCTCTCGAGAGGGTCGGGACCAACGACACCTTCGGGGAGTCCGGCAAGCCGGACGAGCTCATGAAGAAGTACGGCCTCACGGCCGAGCACATCGCCGAAGCGGCGAAGAAATCCATTTCAAGGAGGAAATGACAATGAAGATTTTCATAGACACAGCCAACCTGGACATGATCAAGGAGATCAACAGCTGGGGGATCCTGGACGGGGTCACCACCAACCCCAGCCTCATCGCCAAGGAGGGCGTCGACGTCAGGACCAGGGTCAAGCAGATCGCGGAGATCGTGGACGGCCCGATTTCGGCGGAGGCCATGTCGACCACCGCCGAGGAGATGGTGAAGGAGGGACGCGAGCTCGCGGCCATCCACCCCAACATCAACGTCAAGCTGCCCATGTGCGTCGAGACGCTGAAAGCCACCAAGATCCTGTCCTCCGAGGGCATCAGGGTCAACGTCACCCTGATCTTCTCCCCGCTCCAGGCGCTCCTGGCCGCCAAGGCCGGAGCCGCGTTCGTGTCCCCCTTCGTGGGACGCCTGGACGACATCGGGCAGTACGGATCCGACCTGGTCCAGGAGATCATGGCGATCTTCAACCTCTACGGATTCGGGACCGAAGTGATCGCGGCTTCCATCAGGGGACCCAACCACGTCCTCGACGCGGCCCTGTGCGGATGCGACATCGCGACCATCCCGTACGAGACGCTGAAGAAGATGATCAGCCACCCCAAGACGGACGAGGGCATCGCCAAGTTCGTCGCGGACTACGAGAAATCCAAGAAGAACTGACCATGGCGGAGATCGCGATCGCGGGAGGCGGTCCGGCGGGAAGCGCATGCGCCGCACTCCTCGCGCGCGGTCACGACGTCACGGTCTACGAGGAGCATCCCCGCATAGGGGAGCCGGTGCAGTGCGCCGGTCTCCTGTCGGATGCGGCGGTGCGCCTGTCGGGGGTCTCCCCCGACATTTTCTCGACGCTCTACGGAGCGGAAGTCGTGTTCCCCAACGGTTCCAAGATGACCGTGAGGTCCCAATCCCCCAAGGCCAGGGCCGTCGACCGCAGGCAGTTCGATTCGCTCCTGGCGGAGCGCGCGGCGGATGCCGGCGCGGTGTACCGCATGGGGGAGCGCGTCCAATCCCTGGCCGTAGAGAAGGACGGGGTCGACGTGACGACCTCGTCGGGCCGGCACAGCGCGGACATGGTCGTCGGGGCCGACGGGCATTCGTCCGTGGTGGCGGCGTCCCTGGGAAGGAACGCCCCTCCGGAGTACCTGAAGGGCATCCAGGCGGATGTGGCCCGCAGGACGGATCTCGATGACATGTTCAGGATCAGACTCGGTTCCCGTTACGCGCCCGGATTCTTCACCTGGGAGATCCCGTGCGGGGATTTCACCAGAATCGGGTTGTGCGTCTCGTGGTCCGAGGACCCTCCTGTGAAGTACCTCAAGAGGCTGCTCTCGGACCTGGGGGAGGAGGACCGCGTCACGTCCATGAGCTGCGGGAAGATCCCCATCGGGCGCAGGAGGACGATCTCCTCCGACCGCGTCATGCTCATCGGCGACGCCGCCTCCCAGGTGAAGCCGGTCTCCGCCGGGGGGATATACCCGTCGATGGTGGCCGCCCCGATCCTGGCGGACGTGGCCGGACGGGCGTTGGAATCCGGGAACCTGTCGGCGGGGGTCCTGAAGGAGTACGACCGCCGTTTCTACGGCACGTTGGGCAGGGAGCTCAGGAACGGCTACAGGCTGAGGAGGATGTTCCTGAGGATGGACGACGACGACCTCGACCGCGCGGGAGCGTACGCGTCGAGGGAGAGGGTCGGCAGGATCCTGGACGGCATGGACATCGACGACCCGTCGGCCGTCATGCCCCGTCTGCTCCGCGATCCGCGCACAGCCGTCCCAGGGGTCTACACGCTGATGAGGTGCCTGGTATGAGGCGCGTCCCTGCCGCAAGGATCCCGTCATCGGAGGCCGGGCCGGTCATCAGGAGGCTGATGGACTCCGGACGCGTGGACATCCACGCGAAGATCTCCAAGGACGGGGATTCCAGATTGGTCCCGATACTGCCGGAATTCGTTCCCGAGGTGGAGGCGATGGGGTACGAGGTGTCCGAGACCGATTCCCATTCCTTGGACCGCAGGAGTCCCCAGGAGAGGGTCGCCGCCGAATTGAAGGGGATCGTACCCGAAGGCATCCTCCCCGATCACTGGGAATTCGTCGGGGATATAGTGATCCTCAAGCTGGGGCACGCCTGCAGGCCGTATCTGAAGGAGATCGGCGAGGCCTACGCGAAGGTGCTGGATGCCAAGACCGTCTGCGCCGATGTGCACGGGGTCTCGGGGGAGTTCCGCAGGCCCAGCATGGAGCTCATCTACGGGACGGAGACGGAATCGGTCCGTCTGGAGAACGGGATCCGCTACAGGTTCGACGTCACCAAGGTGATGTTCGCCTCCGGGAACACCGACGAGCGCATGAGGATGCGCCGTCTGGACTGCTCCGGGGAGACGGTGGTCGACATGTTCGCCGGCATAGGGTATTTCACCCTCCCGCTGGCGAAGTTCTCGGGCGCCCGCAGGGTGTTCGCCTGCGAGAAGAACCCCGAATCCTACCGCTATCTCGTCCAGAACGTCGTAGGGAACGAGGTGGACGGCGTTGTGATCCCCATCTTAGGGGACAACAGGGCGATCCCGGGGGCCGGGTTCGCCGACAGGATCCTGATGGGCTATGTGCAGACGACGTCGGAGTTCGTCCCGACCGCCCTCAGACTGATACGCGAAGGCGGGATCATCCACTATCACGACACGTTCCCCGTGGGGGAGCAGGCCGAGAGGGTGGATGCGGTGTTCGGGCCCCTGTGCGACTACGAGGTGCTCGGCATCCGCGAGGTGAAGTCCTTCGCCCCGTCGATCTCGCACTACGTGGCCGATCTCAGGATAGTTTCTCGGTCGATCCGCTCGCCACGAGCAGGGTGTTCATCGCATCGCGGTACTTGTCGCCGCCAGCTGCGATCACGGACTTCGCGAACGGCGCCAGATACTGCGCCAGATCCATCTCGTCATGGGACAGCTTCAGCGCGGGTTCGGCCCCGGCGGCGATCATGAATGCGGCCGCGACTGAACGGGACCTGTTGTCCTTCAGGGGGAGCTTCCCGGCGGTCTCGATGACCATCGCCGAACCTCCCACCTTCGCGGACTTGGCGAGCTTGTCGGCGAGCTGGGTGACCGGTCCCGGTCTCTTGAACTCGGGGAGCGAAGCGACCACGTCGGCGCTGAGGAACCTGTTGTAGGCCTCGGCGAGGACTACTCCGGGCTGACCTCTGGAGACGTCGCCCATGGAGTCCGCGGTGCGGGTGTCGGTGTGGGCCGTGATGATCCCCTTCCAGTCCGCTTCCCACAGCATCGCCAGGGCCTCGGAGGCCTTGGCCGTCTTGATCACGACGGCCCTGCTGTTGGAGGACAGGAACTTCCTGAGGGCGTCGATGTCCCTCGGGTCCCCCTCGAGCGCGGAGATGAACTGGTCCAGGTCGGAGCCGAAGTTCCTGGTCCCGATGATGTATGTGGACGACGAACCCTCCTTCAGGTCGCCTATCTTGGACCTCTTGACCGCCGAGACGATATTCGCATCGGTGACCTTGCCGACCATGTAGTCCTTCAGCTTGTCGCCGGTGATGATTTCGACATCCTTCTCGCCCGCGGAGTGGTATTTGTGCCTCACGCGGACCTCGATGTCGTCCATCGGGTCCACGGCGGCCAGCCTGGACACGATGTACATCAGGGTGGACACGTCCCTGGCGCAGTTCTCGCAGATCGATACCGTCTGGTTCAGCGATTTTATGTGGATCTCCAGGATGGCGGACGCGTCGTGCCCGCAGGAGATGCCGTCGTCCGGGAACTCGTACGGCGTCTCCCAGAACGTGTCGTAGAGGTAGTCCTCGGGCATGTTGGGGTCGTCGGAGCAGACGAGCCCGTCGCCGAAGGAGTACAGGTGGAGCTTGTGCTTCTTGACGTGGTCCGAATAGAGCAGCAGCCTCCTCTTCGGGTCGTCGTAGTACTGGCATCCGATGAGCTTGGTGGCGTTGACGGTCCCGCGGACCGCGTAGGACACCGTCTCCCCTCCCAGTTTCCCGGAGGCGAGGAGCGGGACGGATCCCGCCGCCGCGAGGGACACGGTCCCGGCGTAGGCGCGGACGATGTCGTCCCCGCCGAATCTGGATGCCTCCTTGATCAGGGCGTCCGGGTTGTCCTTGATCTTGTGGAGCCCGTCGATCTGTTTGAACGGCTTGTCGAAGGCGCATTTCCTGCAGTTGCCGGCGCAGTGCGGCCTGAGGATGCCCGGATTGTCGGAGAGGATCCTGGACTTGTCGAGGAGGTCCTCCTCCAGCCTCTTGGACGTGTGCTTGACGCCCCTCATCCTTATGCGCTTCTTCTGCTGAGCCATGCGCACCCCTAATCATTCGTCTTAGTAAAATATGGCGATTCTACCGTCGCTTGGAGCGATGCGTCCGAAACCGTCATATCGGACATATCCATACAATGGTCGGAACCGCAATGGAATCGCATTTCGAGATGTCGGTGCGGGCGATGCTGGCCCGCGAGCCGTTCCGCTACAGGGGCGTCCCGGAGGAGGAGCTTCGGCTGTACTGCCGCGCGCTCACCCACGACAGCGCCGGCGACGGGAAGCCGGTGGAGTCCTACGAGAGGCTGGAGTTCCTCGGGGACGCGGTGCTCGAGCTGATCGCCTGCGAGGAGGCGTACCGCAGCGGGGCACCCGACGAGGGCGCCATGACCGACATCAAGCAGGATTGGGTGGCGAACGAGAGGATATCCGAGAGGGTGCTGGCGTACGGTCTGGACATCGACGGCGTCATGCGCGTCGGGGGAGGCCATCTGGACCACGGCGGGAGGCACATCCTGAGCGAGAACATGAGGGCCGATTGCTTCGAGGCCCTTCTGGCCGTCGTCTACCTCACCAGAGGGCTGGAGGAGGCCCGGCGCATCGCCAGGGAGGTCGTCCTCGCGCATCGGGACGATGTTTCCGAGTGAATGAATAAAGGGCACCTCGGCGATATCCCGGCCGTGACCATGATCGGAGACACGGCGGAGAAGATACGCAGCATGGAGATCCGCGGGGCCGGGCGCATCGCCAGGGCCGGCGCGGATGCCCTGAAGGTTTTCGCTGACACCTACGAGGGGGATTCCCTGGAAGCGTTCCTGAGCGATCTCGATCGCTCGTGCGATACGCTCCTCGCATCGCGCCCCACCGCCGTATCCCTCTGGAACGGCGTCCACGCATCAGTGCGCGGCGCCCACGACGCCTCCTCCCTCGAGGAGGCCCGTTCCCTCGTCTCCGAGAACGCCGCGATGTTCTGCCGCAGGTCCGAGATGGCCGTCGAGGAGATCGCGAAGATCGGAGCCAGGCGCATCCAGGACGGCGACGTCATCCTGACGCACTGCAACAGCAGCGCCGCCCTCGGCGTGATCAAGGAAGCGCATCGCCAGGGCAAGGACATCAAGGTCTACGCCACGGAATCCCGCCCTTGGAGACAGGGGATCCTGACGGTCAACGACCTCGCCGATGCCGGGGTGGACGTCACGCTGGTGATCGACAGCGCCGTCAGGTCCGTGATGAGGAAGGTCGACAAGGTCTTCGTCGGAGCCGACACCGTCACATCGCAGGGGGCGCTGATCAACAAGGTCGGCACGTCCCAGCTCGCATTGGCGGCGCACGAGGCCCGCGTGCAGTTCTACGTCTGCGCCGAGACCTACAAGTTCTCGCCGATGACCCTCTTCGGCGATTCGGTCACCATAGAGGAGCGCGACGTGTCCGAAGTCGTCAGGCCCGGGGAGGTCCGCGATTCGGTGAAGATATTCAACCCCGTGTTCGACAGCACGCCCGCCGCGTACATCGACGCGATCGTGACGGAGGTGGGCATGATGAGCCCCGGCTCCGTGTACGGCGTCATGGTGGGCCAGCTGGGTGACGGGATATTCAGGAAGGAGTGATTCAAATGGAGAGCTATTCGTATCTGCACCTCGGGGAGCCCGAGGACCCCGACAGGAACGTCGTGTGCAAGTACCGCGTCACGACGGATCTCCCGATGGAGAAGGCCGCCGAGGCCATAGCGGCGGAGCAGTCCACGGGGACGTGGACCGGCATCTCCACGCTGGACCATTCGATATTCGACGACCTGGGCGCCAGGGTGACCTCCATCGACGGCGACATGATCGTCTGCGAGTTCCCGGCCGAGGATTTCAGCATCGAGACCGGCGCCGTGCCCCAGATCCTGAGCGTCATCGCGGGGAACCTGTTCGGATTGGGGGCGCTGAAAGCCGTGAGGTTGGAGGACGTCACGTTCCCGAAGAGCATCCTGGAGCAGTTCAAGGGGCCGAAGTTCGGCGCCGAAGGGATAAGGAAGGCGCTGGACAGGCCGGAGGAGCCCCTGGTCGGGACCATCGTGAAGCCCAAGATCGGACTGTCCCCGGAGAGGACCGCCGAGTACGTGTACGAGGCGGGTTCCGGCGGGCTGACCAACTCCAAGGACGACGAGACCCTGGTGGACCAGCCGTTCTGTCCCATAGAGGACAGGACGCTCCGCGTGTCCGAGGCATTGGACAGGCTGGAGGCCGAAGGCCACAAGATGATGCACGCGGTGAACATCAGCACCAGGAGCGACAGGATCCTGGAGCTGGCCGACAAGGTGCAGTCGTGGGGCGCCAGGGAGCTGATGATCGACGTGGTCACCTGCGGGTTCGGATGCCTCCAGGCTCTGGCGGAGGATCCGTCGATAAAGGTGCCGATCCACGTCCACCGCACGATGCACGGGGCGTTCACCAAGGACCCGCGCCACGGCGTCAACATGCTCGTCCTGACGAAGCTGGCCCGCATGGTCGGAGGCGATGCGCTGCACATCGGGACCCTCGGGGTCGGCAAGATGGCCGCGGGCGCCCACGACGACAGCAACCTGAAGGCGTGCCTCGGGGACGACGTCCCCTACAGGACGGTCATGCCCGTGTGCTCCGGCGGCGTCCATCCCTCGCTCGTGGGGGAGATCGTGAAGCGTTCCGGAATGGACGTCCAGATCCAGGCCGGCGGAGGCGTCGCGGGTCATCCCGGAGGCGTCAGGGCCGGCGCCATGGCCATGAGCCAGGCCGTACGCGCAGCTTACGAGGGGATCCCGGCGGAGGAGTATGCGAAGACGCATCCCGAGCTCGCCGCGGCATTGGAGAGGTGGCCCGCATGAAGCTGACCGTCGTCTATTACGACGTGGATGTCGCCGAGCCCGTGGTCCTCATGCACGAGGACGACTGCACGGCCATCGGCGTGAAGGAGAACGACAGGGTGTCCATAACCGGGCCGAAGAGCGCCGTCGCCCTCGTCACATGTTCTGACACATTGGTCGACCGCGGGAAGGTCCTGATGCCCGGCCCCGTCATGGAGCGCTGCGGCGTGCGCGAGGGGGACGAGGTGGAGATCGCCTACTCCAGCAAACCGGACTCCGTGCGTTCGATCCGCAGGAAGATGGACGGGGAGAAGCTCTCCAGGGAGGAGATCGACGCCATCGTGTCGGACATCCTGGAGAACAAGCTGTCGAAGATCGAGATCTCCGCCTGGTTGACCGCGCTGTACATCAACGGCATGGACATCGACGAGATCGCCGATTTCACCAAGGCCATGGCCCACACGGGGGACATAATCAAGTTCGACAGGCAGCCCGTGTTCGACTTCCACAGCTTCGGAGGGGTCCCCGGGAACAAGATCACGCCCATCGTGGTGTCGATAGTCGCGGCCGCGGGCGTCATGATCCCTAAGACATCCTCGCGCGCCATCAGCAGCGCCTGCGGGACGTCCGATTTCGTGGAGACCTTCTGTAACGTGGAGCTCGACGTGGACACCCTCAAGCGCGTCGCCGAGGACGTCGGAGGGGTGTTCGCATGGGGAGGCGGGATGAACATCGCCCCGGTGGACGACATGGTCATCAAGATCGAGCACCCGCTCGGCATCAACCCCAGGGCGCAGATGCTCGCATCCATCATGAGCAAGAAGCTGGCCATCAGCGCGAACTACCTGCTGGTGGACATCCCCATGGGTTCCGGGACCAAGGTCCCGACCATAGAGGAGGCCAGGGCGTACTCCAGGGACCTGATGGACCTGGGCGAGAGGCTGGATATGCACATCGAGTGCGCCATCACCTATGCCGATCAACCCGTCGGTTCCGCCGTCGGTCCGATACTCGAGGCCAGGGAGTGCATCTCGATCCTCGAGGGTTCCAAGCACCCCGCCAGCGTCATCGAGAAGGCCTGCGACTGCGCGGGCATCATCCTCGACATGGCCGGCATACCCGGAGGGGCGGCCAAGGCCAGGGAGATCCTGGAGTCCGGTGCGGCCCACAAGAAGTTCATGGAGATCGTCGTCGCGCAGGGCGGGAACCCCGACCTGAAGTCCTCGGACCTCGTTCCGGGAGCGTTCAAGGAGGATGTCGTGGCCTCCAAGTCCGGATACGTCCACTCGATCAGGAACAAGGACATCGTCACCATAGCGAAGGCCGCCGGGGCCCCCAACGACAAGGGCGCCGGGATGCTCATCTACAAGAAGAAGGGCCAGAGGGTCGAGGCCGGGGAGGCGCTGTTCACCATCTACGCTGACAACGAGGCCAAGCTGAGGCGCGCCCGCGAGGCGGCGAGGAAGTACCCGCCGGTGGAGATCGAGGGCATGCTGATCAAGAGGGTGTCCGCGGTCGGCGTCAGGAGATGAAGCTGTACTACACCGTGGACGTCGACAGGGACGTCAACATCCAGATCCCGGGACGCAAGGAGGCGGGATCCATCGACAGGGGGGCCGGCACGGCCCCCCGCTTCGGCTCCTCCGACAGGGGGCTGAGGAACACAACGGACATGCTGGATGTCCTGGGGATGAAGGGGACGTTCCTCATCGAGGGCAGGACGGCGGAGATGATTGACTGCTCCCAGGTATCCGGGCACGGCATCGGGATCCACGGGTACGACCACGAGGATCTGACCTCGTTGTCCGATATCGAACTGGAGGAGACCGTCCGCATGGCGGTCGACGCCGTCACCGACAATGCGGGGAGGCCGACGTGCTCCCGCGCACCGTACATGACCGCGGACGCACGCGTCCTGAAGGCGTTCCGCGACGTCGGGATCATGAAAGATTCGTCCTTTTACACGCCTGTCGGAGGTCCGACGAAGCCGTACGACATCGACGGTACGCTCGAGATCCCTGTGCCGAAGGCGAAGGACGCCTCCGGGAGGACGATCGTCGCCTACCTGTGGCCGATGCACGAGGGGAAGCGTTCCCCGGAGGACTACATCGAGATGGCCAAGAACATCGACGGCCCGATGGTCCTCGCGGACCATTCCTGGCACATGGTGGAGACGAGGGACGGCGGCCCCATCGGGAAGGAGAGGGAGAAGCAGGAGATCGAGAAGGTTACGAGGGTCCTCGAAGGCATCGCGGACCTGGGTTTCGAGCCGTCCGTCCTCCGATGTTCTGAAGACCCAGATTCTCTCCGTGGCTCTCCGGACGGCATAAATCCGACAGACCCTCGTCCCGTTTCTTACGGTCGATTCCTGCTTTCCGTACGCGCACTCTTATAGGACACGCGCGTTAGACGGTCAGATACGAGGTGGACGGATGACAGCTAGGCTCATACTGGGTAAGGACGTATCCGAGGAGATCTACACCGAACTCCGGCAGAGGATAGAGGCGCTGAAGGCCAAGGGGACCGTCCCCGGTCTCGCGGTCATCCTCGTCGGGGAGGACCCGGCATCGCAGGTCTACGTCCGCAAGAAGGGCGAGATGTGCGAGCAGCTCGGGATGCGCTCGACCATCATACGCATGCCATCGGCCACCACGCAGGAGGAGCTCCTCGCGAGGATCGCGGAGCTCAATTCCGATCCGGACATCCACGGGTTCCTCGTCCAGCTCCCGCTGCCCGAGGGCATCGACGAGCGCGCCGTCATAGACGCGGTCGCTCCGGAGAAGGATGTGGACTGCTTCCACCCGTCCAACGTCGGGAAGCTCCTGACCGGAAACCCGGACTTCGTCCCCGCCACCCCCGCCGGCGTCCAGCAGATGCTGGTCCGCTCCGGCGTTGAGACCCGCGGGAAGCACGTCGTCGTGGTCGGGAGGAGCAACATCGTCGGCAAGCCCATGGCCGCACTCATGATGCAGAAGGGCGAGGATGCGGACTCCACGGTCACCGTGGTCCACTCGAGGACCGCGGACCTGAGGAGCATCACGAAGCAGGCCGACATCCTCGTCGTCGCTATCGGCAAACCGGGATTCATCACGGGCGACGACGTCAAGGAGGGCGCCGTGGTGATCGACGTGGGGACGAACCGCGTCGAGGATCCATCGAGTCCGAAGGGCAGCAGGCTCGTCGGCGACGTGGATTTCGAATCCGTGAAGGAGAAGGCGTCGGCCATCACCCCCGTTCCCGGAGGGGTCGGGCCGATGACGATATGCATGCTCATGGCCAACACCGTCCATGCGGCGGAGAAGGCATCCGAGGGATCACAATGATAAGGGAATGCGAGGACCACGGCTATTTCCGTGCGGAGAGGTGCCCCATCTGCGGGGAGGAGGGCAAGTTCATCATGTCCGACAAGGAGGTCGAGAGGATCGGCCGCACCCTCGCCGCCATACTCAGGCACGGCAAGTTCGACCCGGACATGGACGACCAGGGGTACGTCAGCATGCAGGAGGTCGTCTCCCTGATAAGGGGCCGCCACACCTACATGAACTGGCTCAGGCCCAGGCACATCGAGGCCCTCATCGAGACCGATCCGAAGGGGAGGTACTCGGTGGCGAACGGGAAGATCCACGCCACATACGGCCACACGATCCCGCTGGACCTGAAGCTCGACAACGAGGACATCCCTCCCGAGCTGTTCTATCCGGTGGACCCGGAGGAGGCCGACGACATCCTGAGGGACGGGATATCCCCGACCGACAGGAACATGGTCCATCTCTCCCTGACGTACAGGGACGCTCTGAGGGCCGGGGCGGTCAGGATGGAGGAGCCCGAGATACTGGTGATCGACACCGGCGTCTGCATGGAGATGGGCTCCGACATCGGCAGGGCGGCGAAGACGGTGTTCCTCTGCAGGCACGTCCCGTCGGACGCCATCGACATCGCCGATCCCGAGGATTGGGACACCGGCGCCGATGACGGCGACCAGGGGGATGAGGAGCGATGCAGGTCCTCAGACCCGACGAGGTGAAGGCCAAGTACGGTCCGATGTTCTGCCGCGGGTTCTTCACCCTGGTGGACGAGAAGGCCGGGAAGGCCCGCATCGTCGAGAAATGCGTGTCCAAAGGACCCGGCGAGTGGGATGTCGTCAACAGGCGCCGCACCGGCGGCGTCATCGACGCGATCAAGATGGAATCGGATTCCATCGTCATGGACGTCTCCATCGGGGAGAAGGAGCTGAGCTTCGGTCCCGTGTCCTCCGACGTGGGGGGACAGGGCCTGAGCGCCCTGAAGGTGGAGGGGGACGAGGTCCGCACCACCTGGTACGGCATAGCCGGGGCGACCGTCGGCATCGGAGCATGCATACCCCAGTGCCCGGACGTCATCCGCACCGAGTACCCCGACGATTTCAAGATGGGAGGGGCGCACCGCGCCCACGTGGACATCATCACGCCCAAGATGGTCAGGGTGATCATCGGGATAGACGACACGGACACCAAGGAGAAGGGCGCGTCGTGGGTCGTTTCCTTGAAATTGGGCACCACATGCCCCTACGGGAAGTTCCTGGAGCACAAGATCATCCAGCTGAACCCCAAGGTCCCCAACAAGACCACCAACTGCTGCTCCACCGCCGTTTCCTTCGCGGTGAAGGAGGAGGACATACCCGACCTGATCCAGTACGCCGTGGACTTCGTCCGCAAGGAGAGCTACTCCGAGGACGCCGTCCTGACAGTATTCCAGGGTCTCGAGATCCCGGAGGCGCTCCGCGAGTACGGATGGTCCTGCAAATCGGTCCTCTACACCACCGACGATGCCGTCCGCGTCGCGGAGGAGAACGGGGTGCAGATCATCGCCGTCACCGGGATGAAGGGGGTCATCGGCGCCGTCGCCGCCATAGGATGCTTCGACCTGGGGGAGAGGTCCGCAGGGATACCCGAGGATTTCGAGTGATCCGATGGACCTCAAGGGCATATTCACCGACAAGGCCTACGCCACATACGACGCCCAGCTGGAGAAGGAGGTCCGTGCCGGGGAGATACCCAAGCACATCGCCATCATCATGGACGGCAACAGGCGCTACGCCGAGGAGGTCCTCGGCACCGTCCCCATGGAGGGGCACCGCCTGGGCCGCAAGAAGCTGGAGGAGGTCCTGCACTGGTGTCTCGATCTGGACATCAAGGTCCTGACCGTCTACGCGTTCTCCATGGAGAACTTCAACAGGGCGGAGGACGAGGTCAGCTATCTGATGGACCTGCTGGAGAAATCCCTCTACGAGTTCGCCGACGACAGGGACGTCCAGGAGAACAGGGTCGCCGTCAGGGTCATAGGCGACAGGAGTGCCATGCCCGAGAAGGTCCAGGTCGCGATGGACTACGCATTGGAGAAGACCCGCGGGTTCGACGGCCATACGTTCAATCTCGCAATAGCATACGGCGGGAGGCAGGACATCGCCAACGCCGTGAAGGAGATCGCCAGGGATGTGTCCGACGGCAAGATCTCCGTCGACGACATCAGCGAGCACACCATATCCAAGTACATCTCCACCACCGGCATCCCCGATCCCGACCTCGTGCTGAGGACCTCGGGGGAGGTGAGGGTGTCCAACTTCCTGCTGTGGCAGCTGGCCTACTCGGAGCTGTATTTCACCGATGTGTACTGGCCCGGATTCAGGCACATCGATTTCCTGCGCGCGATACGCACGTACCAGCAGCGCACCAGACGTTTCGGAAAGTGATCGAGTGAAGAAGGACGTGATTTTCCTACACGCCCCGAGCGTGTACGACTTCAGGAAGAAACCCATCTTCTACGGCCCGGTGTCCGATGTGATCCCATCGTCCCCGGTGTTCGAGATGTATCCCATGGGGTTCATGACCATATCCTCCCACCTGGAGGCCGCGGGGTTCCGCACGAGGATCGTGAACATCGCCGTGAGGATGCTGCAGAGCGAATCCTTCGACGCGGAGGAGTGCATCAGGAAGCTGGATGCGGACGTGTTCGCGATCGACCTCCACTGGATGCCCCACGCGCACGGAGCGCTGGAGCTGGCGAAGATCGTCAAGCGCCTGCACCCGGAGTCGAAGGTTGAACTCGGCGGGTTCACGTCGTCCTACTTCTGGAAGGAGCTCATCGAGCGTCCCGAAGTGGATCTGGTCATGCGCGGGGACACCACCGAGGAGCCCACCGTCAGGATGATGGAGGCGCTCCAGAGGGGAGGGGACCTGTCGGAGGTCCCCAATCTCGTGTGGAAGGATTCCGAAGGTAAGGTGCACGACAACGGCCTGACCTATTCGCTGGATTCCCTGGATTCGATCAGGTTCGACTACGGCACCATGATCAAGAACGTCATGAGGAACATGGACATCAAGGGCGCCCTCCCCTGGCTGGGATGGGACAGGCTGCCGCTGACCTCGGTGTTCACGGTCCGCGGATGCTCCATCAACTGCGCCGAATGCGGCGGATCCCATTACGCCAACGGCAACGTGGTCTGCAGGCGCAAGCCGGCGTTCAGGAGCCCGGAGAAGCTGGCGGAGGACATCGATCTGATCCAATCCTATCTGGACACGCCGATATTCATCGTCGGGGACCTGAGGCAGCACAGCGCCGGATACGCGCAGAGGTTCCTCAAGGAGTGCAGGGAGCGCAGGATAGACAACCACGTGGTCGTGGAGCTGTTCAACGGCGCCGGACCCGATTACTTCACCGACCTGAACAGGACCTTCGAGAACGGATGGTCCATCGAGTTCTCGCCGGATTCCCACGACGAGAAGGTGCGTTCGATCCTCGGCAAGGGGTACACCAACCAGGCGATCGAGCAGACCATCCCGACGGCGTTCGAGTGCGGGTGCAGCAGGTTCGACCTGTTCTACATGAACGGTCTCCCGTATCAGGACAGGGAGTCGGCCATAGACAGCGCCAGGGTGGCGAAGAAGCTGTGGGCATCGGTGAAGAGGGAGGACAACCTGTTCATCTACAACGCCCCGTTCGCGCCCTTCGTCGATCCCGGGAGCAGGATATTCGAGAACCCGGAGGAGTGGGGGTACACCCTGCGCGCCAGGACCCTCGAGGACCACAGGAAGCTTCTGGACAACCCGTCGTGGAAGCACGTGCTCTCCTACGAGACCAAATGGATGTCCAGGGACGATGTCGCGGAGATATCCTACGATGCGGCCCTGGAGCTGGCGTCGTGCGAGTTCGGGGCCGGGAGGCTCACCGAGGAGCAGTACAAAGATAGGATCGACCGCACGGAGCAGGCCAGGGCGCTCATGCACCGGGTGGACGAGATAATGCTCATCAAAGACCCCGAGGAGAGGAATGCGAGGCTCTGGGAGACGAAGGACGAGGGCACCAGGATGATGAACTCGACCATCGCCAACAAGAAGGACCTGGATTGGGACGCCGGTTCCATATGGTCCAACGGTCCGAGGGTCGTCCGCGGTCTGATGAAGTCGTTCTTCAAGCGCCGTTGATTCCTTCGGTCGGGGATCCGATATGCAGAAGAATCCCAATGAGAGGCTCAAAGCAGTCGTCTGCATCACGTTGTTATGTCTGGGCGTGGCGCTGGTCATAATCGGTCTCGTAGTCGGCCCGAGAATACTGGCGCCCTTGGGCATATCGATACCCGGGTGCGCTATGGTTCTGAGGCTCATCTACACATCGAAAGACACGCGCATGATCAAGCACAGCCCCATCATATATCGGAACGAGGGGGACAAACAACTCGTAGTGGAGTACTCCAGATGCGTTCCGTTCAACGATAGTCTCGAGATGTATGTGGATGATCAGCATGTCTGCAGCATTTATCGCGATAATACGGTCTCGGTGAACGTTCCAGCGAATTCTGAAAAGGTAAGATTCTACAGACGCGGTGAAGAGGCGGTGGGAGAGTTCGACTTGGTCGACGATCCTACTCCGAGATTCTACTATCATGCTGTATACACGAAACCACGCGAATTCCCCCGTGAATACGAAGTGAGGCGTCTAGAGGCCGATGATGCTATCAATGTGTCCATGGAAGAGGAGGCATACGGCTTGATTTGTCAGGAAATCCGCTTCGGTGATCTGACCGATGCTGTGGAAATCTCGATATTCCTGGTCGTTGCAGCAATCATGCTGTACTTGTTTTGAGGCGGTCTGGCACATCGGCAAGGACCCATCTCTGCATCGAGCGTTATGCTGTTTTTGAAAGGGTTCCGGACATGATGATGGGGTGGGCGGAAAACCGCCCTTCCCCGTTTACATGCGCCTGGACTTCTCGACCGCCGCATCCACAGCAGCGATCATCGCAGCCCTGAGGCCCATCTCCTCCGCCGCACGCACCCCCTCGATGGTGGTGCCGGACGGCGAGCAGACCTCGTCCTTCAGCTTGTCGGGGTGCTTGCCGGTCTCAAGGACCATCTTCGCCGATCCGAGCATGCTCTGAGCCGCCAAAAGGATGGCATCGTCCCTCGGGAGTCCGTTGAGCACCCCCGCGTCGGCCATCGCGTCTATTATCATGTACATGAACGCAGGCGAGCTTCCCGCGAGTCCCGTGATGACGTCCATCTTGTTCTCGGGGATCTCCACGGCGAGACCGACGGCCTTCAGGATGTCCTCGATCCCGGCAAGCTCCGTCTCCGTCAGGGAACCGTCGGTCGAGTACCCCATGGCGCCGTCGAGAACGGCAACGCAGTGGTTGGGCATGACCCTTACAATCTTCGAGTCTGGCACATATGATTTCAGCTTCTCGATGGACAGTCCCGCGACCACGCTCAGGACGATGGATCCCTCCTTCACGCGGGTGCCCTCGTCCACGAATACGCCCTGGACCTGGTAGGGCTTGACCGCCAGTACAACGAGGGTCGTCTCCGCGGTCACTTCTTTCGCGGTCTGGCACATTCTGATTCCGTAGGTCTCGGACATGTGCTTGCGGGTCTTCTCGCTCGGTGCGCAGGCGACGATCTCGTCCTTGCCGAACACCCCTTTCGAGATGAGTCCCGCGATGAGGGCCTCGGCCATCTTCCCCGCGCCGATGAATCCGATGCGTGCTGTCATGTCAGGACAATCGACGGACCCGCTTTAAAACAACCCCTCGTACGCGCATCGAGCGTGCGTCTTCTCTTTATAAATATACAAAGGCTGGGTGCCATCATATATTTTATACTTCGACACCTTGCGCGCGTACAATGTCTCTAGTAGCATTTTACATGCCATTGGCGATAGTCGCGGTCATCGCCCTCGGCTTCGCCCCGCTGGCATGGTGGGCATCGAGGTTCATTCGGCCCCAGAAACCGACTCAGTGGATGGAAGCCACCTACGAGTGCGGTTCAGAACCTATCGGAGAGGCACAGGTTCAGTTCAGGTTCCAGTACTACACGTTCGCTCTGATCTTCGTGGTATTCGACCTGGTTGCGACCTTCCTCATGATCTGGGCAGTCGCGTTCTCCGGACTGTCGACCACCGCTCGGGTCATGATGATCGCCTTCTTCGCGATTCTGATTCTCGGCGTCTGTTACTCGCTGAAAAAGGAGGAAGACGTATGGATATGAGCCTCTACCCCCATGCTGTGGCAATGAGTGCCGACGAGTTC
>CAVDQR010000008.1:0-18243 GCA_963611065.1 Bacteroides ovatus | reverse complement strand
TTCTCGGCATAGCGCCGGCACTGGCACTTATGTTCATCGGCGTCAGGAACTACACGTTCCCGAAGGTCGAGCAGCCGTTCTTCAGCGACCCCACGTTCTTCATGCTGTTCGTCGTGGGGCTGGTGGAGGGCGCGGCGATATTCGCGGCCATGAGCGTGTTCAGGGCGCCTTCGAGCATCATACTGATGGCCCTGGTGTCCGTGATCCAGATAATGGCGATGGTCGTCGTGCTGAACCTCAGGAGGTTCAGGGGCAAGTCCGACTCCATCTTCTACGGATTCGCCCTGGGTCTGGGGAACTCCTGCGGTCTCGCGACCGGGTTCTGCTGGATCATGTACGCCGTCACCGATTCCGGACTGGCGGTGGATGCGTCCGTCGTCTCCCTGGTGTTCATCTCGGTGTCGATGGCCCTGATCGTCGGATCCTGCGGGACGACCGTCGGGGAGGGCATAGCGAGGCACAGGGTGATGGAGTTCGCCCTTCAGGCCCTCCTGCCCCTGGTCGCATACAACATGCTCCTAGCCGCGGCGCTGACCAACGGGAACAGCATGATGTTCTACGCGTTCCTCGTGATGATGGTCGTCCTCGGCGCCTTCTACTACTATTACGTGATGTGCAGGAGGCTCCCGGGCATGGTCCGCGAGGTCCTCCGCATGGAAGGCAAGAAGAGGTCGGACGTCCCGAAGTGATCGCGCCCTGTAGAATCCGGGGCGGGTCTCGTAGACGAACCCGCGGTCCAGCATGGCGGAGAGCATCTTCTCCGCCCTGGGGCCGGCGACCTCGCGCACATCGTCTAGGGTGAATTCCCCGAGGATCCGGGTCAATCCTTCCGAGAGGATCTCCATCCTGTCCTCGATGTCCGAGGCGTGCTCGTAGCGGTAGACCATGGTGGAGTGGGGATCGTCGTCCTCGACCCTCCTCCTCTTGGCTTCCTGTTCCTTCTTCAGTCTGGAGACGTCCTCGGAATCGGTCGCTTCGGACAATGCGCGTCTCGCATCCCTGAGGTCGTCGGACGTGTAGTAGAATTGGAGTTTGCCGACCCTCTCGGTGCATCCGCAGTACGGGCATGTGGACGTGGCATCGTCCCTGTCGACGATCCTCGGCCTCCTGCACGCTCCGCAGAGGGTCAGGCCGTAGCTCATCTGTACTCCGTGAACACCAGCGCGGAGACGCAGCAGCCGTAGTGGTCCAGGGGGATCTCGAGCTCCTCGGCCTCGAACTTTATCTCCCCGAACTCGACGTCGCGGATGCGCGCCATCTCCTCCATCTTCCAGGAGAGGATCTCCCTGAGGGACTCCGCGGATCCGTGTATGTGGCCTTCGGCCACGTATCCGCCCTTGCCGTCCTTCCTGAACGCATAGGCGATCCCGGCGGCGATGGTCTCGCCCTCGCATCCCCTCATCTGTGCGAGGACGCAGTGGGTCACAGCCCCCATGGTGAGGGGCTGGAAGGGGATCCTGTACGCCCCCTCCGGTATGACGGACGAGACGGAGACGAGGTTCTGCTCCCCGATCCCCGCCTTCAGCAGCGCGATGTCGAATGCGTTGAGGTCCGACGTCTTGCTCACGGCGGAGCCGCGGACCGTGAAGAATTTGCTTGGCACTAGTTCCATAGAATCAACCGTAGAGCGTGTTCTGGGTCTGGTCCCTCTGGATGGAGGCCTGCTCGGCCTCCAGCTTCCTGTGGATCTCCTCGGCCTCCTCCATGAGGATCTTCGGATTCACCTTGAGGCCCTTCACCATCTTGGAGAGCGGGGGGAGGAATTCCGCGGCGGATCCCGGGTCGGGCATGCTGGGGTTCGCGGGGCACATCAGCGCCATGGCGCTCATCCCGCGGGGGCCGCTCTCGCACATTATGATCCCCGACAGTCCCTTCACCATGCCGTTGTCCATCTTGGGGAGTCCGGAGGCCTCGGTCATCTTCGCCGTCGAAGGTCCGCTCCCGCATACGACGGGCACGTCCTTGTCCGATGTCCTCGGGATGCCCTCCAGGCAGATGACCTGCCTGCATCCCAGGTCGCGGAGCTCCGAGAGGACGGATGTCCCTATCTCGTAGCAGTCCTCGGGCTTGGGCGCGAACTCCGATGTGCAGACCACGATGTCCCTCCCGGTCTTGGTCCTGCTCTTGCAGCCGTACATCCTGATGGGGGGATAGGCGGTGCCGTCCGATATCAGACAGTACGGGGGCATCGCGCTTCCGTTGAGTCCCGAGAGGGGCTCCATCTTCAGCTGAGTGACGAAGTAGTTCGCCGCGATTGAGCTCACGAGCCCCACGCTCGGGAACCCGATTATAGCTACGGGGTCCTCCAGAGCCAGGTCCGTGTATCTGCGAGTCTCGATGCCCATGCCCACACCCATCGTTCGCAATGTATTAAGCGGATTCGTCGTTGACGGGGGCATGAGCGACCGCATTTCATCATCAAAGACCTCGGGCGGGATACCCGTGGTAGTCGAAAGCATCCCCGACAGCCGCAGCGCGGGGTTCATGGTGGGGGTCGCGACCGGATCCAGGGACGAGGTCCCCGGGATATTCGGATTGTCCCATCTCCTGGAGCACACGGTGTTCAGGCACACCACCACGAGGGACTCCTTCCAGATGGCCAAGGAGATCGAGGGCGCCGGAGGCGAGCTGAACGCGTTCACCGGCAGGGAGATGACCGCCTTCTACGGGATAACCATCAGCGAGACGGCCTCCGTCGCCATGGACATGGTCGGGGACATCGTCGCGAATCCCCTGATCGGGGAGGAGGACACCGAGCTGGAGAAGAAGATCGTGCTGCAGGAGCTGAGCATGATCGAGAACGACCCCGAGACCAGGATCCACGACCTGTTCGAGAGCCACCTGTGGAGGGGGCACCAGCTGGGGCAGGACGAGGGCGGCGACAAGGACATCGTCGCCAAGCTGACCTCGGAGGACCTCCGCGCCTACTACGAGGAGAAGTATCTGATCCCCAACCTCGCGGTCTACGCCGCGGGCGATGTGGACCTGGATTCCACCGTGGCCTGGGCCGAGTCCGCACTGGACGGCAGGGCCGGAGGGAGGAGGAACGTCAGGACGGAGCCCCCGATGCCCAAGGCGGATTACGAGTTCGTGAAGAGCGAGGCCGACCATCTGCAGGTGGCCATGGGATTCCCGTCCTACGGCGCTTCGCACGAGGACAGATCGGCGGTGACGATGCTGTCGGCGGTACTCGGGAGCGGGACGAGCTCCAGGCTGTTCCAGTCCGTCAGGGAGAGGAAGGCGCTGGTCTATTCCGTATACACCACTGTCAGTCAGGAGAGCGACGCCAGCTCGCTGGCCGCCTACATGTCCTGCACGGACAAGAACGTGGAGGAGGCCATGTCGACATCCGTCAAGGAGTTCGGGAAGCTCCTGTCGGAGGGACTGGAGAAGGGCGAGCTGGACCGCGCCAAGAACCTCGTCAAGGGCGCGAACGTCAGAGCGATGGAATCCACCGAGCACAGGCTGTACAGGCTGTGCGTGAACAACCTCCTCAACGGTTCCACGGAATCCCTGGAGGAGCGTCTGGCGAAGATCGATGCCGTCACCGAGGACGACGTGATGCGCGTGGCCGGGGACATCCTCAGGCCGGACCGCCTGAACGTCGTGGTCCTCGGGAAGGCCGGAAGGTCCGTCAGGAACCTCGATATCTCGGACCTCGGTTTCTGAACTCTTTCATCAGGTGGAGCACGGCGGCCTTGGCGCTGTCCACGGCCCCCTCCACCTCCTCGGTCATCTGCTCGGTGACCGTTTTGATGTCCTGCACTTCGATTGCGACGAAGTCGATCCTCTCGGGCATGAGTTCGGGGTCCATCTGCCTGCCGATCTTGATCGCGGTGGGGAGGTTCACGTCGTGGGTGGAAGCTTCCGAGATGACCTCGTCGAAGTAGGATTCGGTGAACAGCAGGACGGTCCCGGGGCCGTATTCGCCGGTCTGGATGGCGTCCACGATGATCGCGTGGGAGTAGCCGTGGATGACCGGCAGGATATCGAGTCCGCCGACGGCCTCCTGGAAGCAGTCCACATCGTCCATCCCCATGGATTGGATCGCTTCCGATACATGGAGTCCGACCGCGTCGTCGCACATGATCGGGCTTCCGAGCCCTACCACGGCGGTCCTGCCGTTGCCTTTCATGGATGCGGCGATGGGGGGAGCGGGTTTTAGGCTTATCCCCAGGAATCGATTCTGTGCCTCAAGCGGGAATACACTACCATCAGAGCGGGGATCGCGATTGCGACCGAGGCTACCATCGCTACGGTCGGCTTTTTCGCGTCTCATGCGCCATAATTATTACCATAGATCCCATCGACCCATCTCGTGCAGATACGCGTCCAGAGCTCCCAGACGGTCAACGGAAGGCCGGTCACCAACCGCCAGCTCGAGGCATTGCTGGCGATCCAGGACACCGGGAGCCAGACCGCCGCGGCCAGGAAGCTGGGCATCTCCGTCCCGGTGGTCCACAAGTACATCTCCGGCATCGAGGAGGCGGCGGGAGCACCCGTTCTCAAGACGACCCCGTCCGGCTCCAAGCTGACCGAGGAGGGGGAGAGGATAGCGGAGATCGCCCGCTCCATGGACATGCGGTGCAGGATGGACAGGGGATTCACCGTATGCTGCAGCCCGGTCACGGAGGACCTGATGATGTCCGTGATATCGTCGCTCAAGATCCCGGACGCGAACATCGTGGTCTCCGGCGACGAGTACAACATCAGGATGCTCAGGGAGGACCGCGCCGATCTCGCGATCATAGACGACCCGCTCTACCTGTTCGACGCGGACGAGTTCGAGATGGACGAGATCGGGTACATGGGGATGGTCCTGGTGGACAACGGACCGTCCTTCATCCGTTACAGGTACGGCGCCCAGAGGGTGGCGTTCATGTTCCTCGACTCCGAGGACCGCCAGTACACCATCGACGCCGAGACGTTCTCCCTGCCCGAACTGCTGGGGTCCAAGAAGAGCTTCTTCGTCGAGGAGTATCTCCTGACGAGGAGGAACCTCCGCCTCAAGAGCGCCGTCGATCCCAACATGCTCCGGCACGCCATCACCGCCCTCTACAGGGAGGAGAGCAGGAACGTCTCCAAGGTCATCTCCGCGCTCAAGTCCAGGAATCTGTGAGATTAAGGTTTACCATAAAGGCTAATACCCCCTCCCCTTCTTCTATATCTATTAAATATCAGCAAAGTCTGGCAAGGGCCGGATACTATGGTAACACCCAACCCCGATTTCTACGAGGAGCTGACGGCCGCCGGCGCCGGCGACGTCAAGCTGTGCTTCCAGTGCGGCACCTGCACCGCGGGCTGCCCCTCCGGCAGGAGGACGTCCTACAGGACCAGGAAGCTCATGAGGATGGCCCAGCTCGGCCTCAGGGAGGAGATCCTCTCCAGCGACGAGCTCTGGGAGTGCAGCACCTGCTACACCTGCGTCGAGAGATGCCCCCGCCAGGTCCCCATAGTGGACATCGTCATCTCCCTCAGGAACCTCGCGGTCGCCGACGGGCACATGTTCGCCAACCACAAGAACACCGCGAAGAACCTCGCCAAGTACGGTCACACCGTGCCTGTGAAGGACGACATCACCAAGCTCAGGGAGTCCCTCGGACTGCCCGGCGTTCCGCCCACCGTCCTTGCCAACGACAAGGCCAAGGCCGACCTCGACAAGATCCTGACCCTCACCGGGTTCGACAGCATTACAAAGGAGTGATGAAAGATGGCAAAGTACGCGTTTTTCCTCGGATGCATCGCGCCCCTGAGGTACCCCGGAATCGAGAAGTCCACCAGGGAGGTCTGCAAGGCCCTGGACATCGAGCTCGAGGACCTGACCGACGCCAGCTGCTGCCCCGCACCCGGAGTCATCAGGGCGTTCAACAAGAAGACCTGGCTCGCCGCCGCCGCGAGGAACCTCGCCCTGGCCGAGCAGAAGGGTCTGCCCATCATGACCGTGTGCAACGGATGCTACGGCACCCTGTTCGACGCGGCCCACGAGCTCAACGGGAACGAGGAGGCCCTCAAGGAGGTCAACGAGGTCCTGAAGGAGATCGGAATGGAGTACAAGGGAACCACCGAGGTCCACCACTTCGCCGAGGTCCTGTACAACGAGATCGGCGTCGAGAAGATCAAGGAGAAGATCACCAAGCCCCTGGACTACCAGGTCGCTGTCTTCTACGGATGCCACTTCCTCAAGCCCAGCGCGATCAAGAAGGTCGACGACCCCGAGAACCCCCACATCCTGGACGACCTCGTCGAGGCCTCCGGTGCCAAGAGCATGCCCAGGAAGCAGAAGATGCTGTGCTGCGGAGCCGGCGGTGGTCTGAAGGCCGCCTTCGGCGATGTCGCCCTGAAGTTCACCCAGACCAACCTGGAGAACATGCAGGCCTCCGGAGCCAAGTACATCATCGACGTCTGTCCCTTCTGCCACCTGCAGTTCGACGGCAGCCAGAAGGAGCTCGGGTTCAACCTGCCCGTCCTGCACCTCTCTCAGCTCTACGGCCTCGCCATGGGCATGAGCGAGGAGGACCTCGGTCTGTCCGCGCACATCACGCCGGTCGTGCTCTGATAAAACTCAAACGAAGGGGGTCCGCCCCCTTCCAAACACCCTTACTTCTCCGACCCTTCCACAGCGTCCCTGTCGCCGATCCCGTCACGCACGGACACGATTCCGCAGGAAATCCGACCTCCCGATTCCGGCGATTTATTCTAAGTTAATTAGGGTGAAATTCAAATATATGCGGTACCAATCCAAAAAGGATAACGTATTCCTGAAAAGGATAACGCTCGGATGTCTGGCTATGTGCGTTTTCCCGGAAAATCGCGGGAACCCGTTCCCGCATAGCCTTTTATATGACCGATGAATCCTTCGCGACAGTTTCAAAGGAGCTACTAAAATGGCAGGAGCATCTGTTGCAGCTAAGAAGGCCAAGGCGGCCGGAGGAGGACGCAAGGTCAGGGACAAGTGGAAGGCGAAGGAGTGGTACAAGATCCACGCCCCCCGTATGTTCAACGAGGCGGAGATCGGAGAGACCCCCTCCGCGGACCCCGAGTACGTCATCGGACGTACCGTCGAGGTCACCGTCCAGGACCTCACCGGAGACTTCTCCAAGATGCACATCAAGCTCAGGTTCAAGGTCGCGTCCGTCGACGGACACGACGCCAAGACCGAGTTCATCGGCCACGACCTGACCAGCGACTACGTCAGGAGGCTGACCCGCAGAAAGAAGACCAAGACCGACCACGTCGTCGACATCATGACCAAGGACGGCTTCTCCTACAGGATCAAGACCATGGCCATCGCCGACAAGCGCATCCAGTCCTCCCAGGAGGACGCCATGAGGAGGGTCATCGGAGAGACCCTCGTCGCCATGGGCCAGGAGCAGACCCTGTCCCAGATGGTCAAGGCCATCGTGTCCGGCGACCTCGCCAAGGACCTCGCCAGGGCCTGCCGCGTCGTCATCCCCATCAAGAGGATCGAGATCCGCAAGTCCGAGGTCAGGGCAGCCGGAGACTCCGAGCCCGAGTCGATCATGCCGGAGACGGAGGTCGAGCCCGAGGCCGAGGAGACCGAGGAGGCCCCCGCAGAGGAGCCCGAGGCAGTCGAAGAGGCCGCCGAGGAGCCCGCTGAGGAGTGATCCCGTCGGCCCCCTCGAGGGGCCGGCAACAAAACACTTTCCTTTCTCCCTTTTTCATCCAGCTGGCCGTTCCCGATCGGACGTCGCAACAAGACTTATAAACAATGACCCAATCGGGAGGTTCAAGGCCGGGGTGGCTCAGCCTGGTGGAGCGTCGGACTCATAGGGTTCTGGTCTAACAGACCTCTTCCAGGGAAATCCGAAGGTCAAGGGTTCGAACCCCTTTCCCGGCACCATCTTTTCATCATACTCGGTTAGTGTCGATCATCCTCTTCACGGGGACGTACGCCTTCTCCAGGGTCTCCTCGTCGAGGACGACCTCGTTCGACAGGTTCTCCATGACCGTGAGCACCGACATCAGGTCGATCATCTTCATCGCGGTGCACACCACGTTCTCGGCGAAGTGGAACCTCTTGCCGGGGCACTCCTTCTCGAGCCTGTGCTTCATCCCCACCTCGGTCAGGATGATGATGTCCTCGGAATCGCATTCGCGGGACATCCCGATCATCTTCTCGGTGGATCCGATGGCATCCGCCAGAGCGAGGACCTCGGTCCTGCATTCGGGGTGCGCTATGATCGGGGCGTCCGGATACGCCTCCTTCAGGGCCTGGACCTGACGGACCGTGATGAACTGGTGCATGGGGCAGAAACCGTCCCAGAGGATGACGTTCTTCTGTGGGCATTTCCCGGCCACGTAGCGTCCGAGGTTCATGTCCGGGATGAAGATGACATCCTCCCCTTCCAGCGAGGAGACGACGTCCACGGCGTTGGACGATGTGCAGCACACGTCCAGGCGGGTCTTGCAGGCGGCGGTGCTGTTCACGTATCCGACCACCTTCGCTCCGGGGTGCTTGGCCCTCATCCCGTCGATCTGCTCGGGGGTGCACATCTGGGCCATGACGCAGAACGACTCCGGCTCGGCCATGAGGACCTTCTTCCCCGGATTGAGGATCTTGGCCGTCTCGGCCATGAACGTGACGCCGCAGAAGACGATGACGTCCGCATCGGTCTTGCTCGCCTTGATGGCGAGTCCGAGGGAGTCCCCGACGAAATCGGCGACGTCCTGCACCTCGGGACGGCAGTAGTTGTGCGCGAGCACGACGGCGTTCAGTTTCTTCTTCAGTTCCGAGATGCGGTCTGCGACCTTCCGGGCATCCATGCGCAGGCATCCTGCGGGTCGGATTTAAACAGTGTCCCGTGGCCTGTTCCGACCAATCCCTACTGAATCGGTAGGATTAAGAGGGCGTCCGTCATCCAGGTCCTCATGGACGCGAAGGAGCTGGAGGAGACCGTCATTTCCACGATACAGGAGACGCAGGTGAAGCTCGGCTCCCTCTCCGGGACGGAGTCGCTCTATCTCCCTCTGAGCAGCGTCGATCCCGATGAGGACGTCGGGAGGATACAGGATATCCTCGATTCCTTCCGCGGGTCCTGCCGCCCCCGTCTGGGGGATGTGTCGTGCGAGATCCTCGAGGGGCGCGTGAGGATAACCGTCCCCGAGTCCGGAGGACGCTACGTATCGTCCCTCCCGGTCAGTCCCGTTCTCAGGCTCATGGTGGATTCCGTCGCGTCGCACAGGAGCCTGGAGCAGCTCAGGGATGCGCTCCTGGAGCAGTTCCCGTCCTGCACATGGCGCGATGTGGACGGGGATGGTTTCGAGCACATCGCATACTTCGACGAATCCGTGGATCCGTACGTCTACTGCATCGGGACCGAGTGCTGCATGGTCACGTACCACCGCTTCTCCCGCAAGGACTATCTGGCCTTCGGTTTCGGACCTCTGCGAAGACCTCTTTGGACCGTTTATATAGGACGTCCTTCAATCATCGGCGCATGAGGCTCATCATCTACACCGGCAAGGGCGGGGTCGGAAAGACCTCCACGTCCGCCGCCACCGCTTACAGGCTCTCCGAGCTGGGTTACAGGACCATTCTGATGAGCACGGATTCCGCCCACTCCCTCGGGGACTCCCTCGAGATGAAGCTGGGCACATCCATCACCCACGTCAAGGAGAACCTCGATGCGCTGGAGATCGACATCATCCACGAGATGCGCACCAAATGGAACGACATCCAGAGCTACATCTCCGCGTTCATGCTCTCCCAGGGGATGGGCGAGATCTCCGCCGAGGAGATGGCCATCATGCCCGGCATGGAGATGATCGCCGCCCTGTTCTACGTGAACCAGTTCGATGAGAACGGGATGTACGACGTCGTCGTCATGGACACGGCGCCTACGGGGGAGACCCTGAGGCTCCTCAGCTTCCCGGACGTCACCAACTGGTACCTCGACAAGGGCTATTCCATGGTCAGGAAGCTCATGAAGATCGCCAAGGCCACCGTGGGCAAGTTCATGGACATGCCCCTGCCGTCCGACGAGGTCATGGAGAGCGTCGAGGAGATCAAGGACACCATGTCCAAGGTAAAGACCATCCTCGAGGACCCGGAGAAGACCACGGTCAGGCTGGTGCTCAATCCCGAGAAGATGGTCATCCGCGAGACCATGCGCGCCTACACCTATCTGAGCCTCTACAGCAAGAACGTGGAGGCGTTGGTGGTCAACAGGGTCATCCCGCCGGAGGCCGCCGATTCGCCGTTCCTCGCCGACAAGATGAAGGAGCAGGAGGAGAACATGGAGATGATCCACAACGCCTTCGACCCCATGCGCATCATGACCTGCGAGATGATGAGGACCGAGCTCCGCGGGGAGACCAAGCTCAGATCGATGGCGGACATGGTGTTCGGAGAGGGGGATCCGGCGGAGGTCTACTCCGACGCCAGCCCCATGGCGTTCTCCACAGTGGACGGCAAGGACGTCCTGGAGCTGAGGATGCCCTTCGTGGACAGCCGCGATGTCGAGCTGTTCAGGATCGATCCGGCCACTCTGATGGTCCATGTGGGCAGCCAGAAGCGCAACATCCAGCTGCCCGACGTGCTGGTCCATTCCGATATCGACGGGGCAGAGTTCAAGGACGATAAGCTCATTATCAGGTTCAGGAGGCAGTTCCCATGACAGGCGATGAAGAGTTTCAGGAGTTCGTACGTTGCAACAGGGACCTCATCGAGAGGATGATCGCCCTGCAGAAAGGCGCGGCCGAGGGTTTCATCGGAGCGGAGAAGGACATGGCCAGGGAGGCCTACGGCCAGGCGAGGGACTTCGCGGGCTACGGCAGGGCCAGGACCGAGGACGCGTTCAGATCCGCCTATGCGGCATTCACCGACCCCGAGGTCCAGAGGCACTTCATGAACATGGGGATGGAGTTCTTCATGGGCATGTCCGCGCTGATGCAGAGGGCGCCCATGCCGGATTTCATGAGGGAGGGCATATCCACGACGGAGTCCAACATGAGGGCCTCCGCGTGCAGGTCCAACATCGACTGCGGGGCCAGGAAGTCCCCTCAGAAGGTCGACATCTCCAACGCCGAAGAGAAGAGGGACGTGCCCGACGACGTGTTCAAGGGCACCGAGGAATGAGCGCCGGATTCGGGCAGGCGGCCGTCGCATTGGCGAGGTCCGCCGTCCGCTCCGAGGTAACCGGATCGGAGGTCATGACGGTCCCGTCGGATCCGCGCTTCGCGGAGCCGTCGGGGGCGTTCGTCACCCTGAACACATATCCGTCGGGGGATCTGCGCGGATGCATCGGGTATCCGCTGCCGTCGATGCCCCTGGGCGAGACGATCGTCGAATCGGCCCGCGCGGCGTGCCACGACCCCAGGTTCCCGCCCCTGTCCGTTCCGGAGATCGACGCGGTGACCGTGGAGGTCACCGTATTGACCGTCCCGGAGGAGATCGTTTTCTCGGATCCCTCGGAACTTCTCGGGAAGGTGGTCGTCGGACGCGACGGCCTCATAATCGAATACAGGGGATGCAGGGGCCTCCTGCTCCCGCAGGTGCCGACCGAATACGGCTGGGACGCCATGACGTATCTGGAGCACCTGAGCATGAAGGCCGGAATGCCCCCCGACGCATGGACCTGTCCGGGCGTCAGGGTGTGGGCTTTCAAAGGGGAGGTCTGGACGGAGACGTCTCCGGGCGGCCCCGTGGAGGTATCGCGATGACCGACATCGACACCGTATTGGAAGGAAGGGCGCTGATCGACGGGGAGCTCAGGTACACCGAGGTCGGGATATCGGAGGACGGGCGCATCGTCGCCGCCGGGAGCTACGTCTCCGGAGGGGAGAGGAGGGTCGACCTGGGGACCAGCAGGATAATGGTCCCGGGGTTCATCGATCCGCACGTGCATCTCCGCGATCCCGGGATGACCTCGAAGGAGGACTTCGGCACCGGGACGATGGCGGCGATACACGCCGGGGTGACCTGCGTCTACGACATGCCGAACACGAAGCCCCCCGTGACCGATGTCCGCACATTCAACGAGAAGAAGGCCGCCGTCCGCAGGAAGGCGGTGACCGATTACGGCCTCTTCGCGGCCGTGACCCCGGGGGTGAACGCGCGCATGCTCGCCCCCCTGGCCGTCGGATTCAAGCTGTTCATGGGCTCCACCACGGGCAACATCCTGCTGGACGACGACGAGGAGCTGATCCCCGCCGTGCGGGATGTCCTCGCCACCGGGAGGAGGATGTCGGTCCATGCGGAGGACGACCATCTCATAACGAAGGGGGAGGAGCGCTGCTGCAGGGACCACCTGCGCAACCGCCCGGCCTCCGCCGAGACCAATGCGATATCGCGCCTCGCATCCCATTTCAAGGGTTCGGCGATCAACATCTGCCACATCACCACGGTCGAGGGCGCTGAAATGGCGGAGGCGGCCGGGTTCTCCACCGAGGTCACCATGCACCACATGACCTTCGATGTCGACAGGTTCCCCGGTGCGGAGTACAAGGTCAACCCCCCGATCAGGACCGCGGACGTCCGCGACGGGCTCCGCAGGAGGTTCCTGGCAGGAGGGTTCGACATGATAGGCACCGACCATGCCCCGCACACCGCCGCCGAGAAGGAGCAGGAGTTCGGGGCCGCCCCGTCGGGGATACCCGGCGTGGAGACCACCATGCCCATGGTCATGGAGATGGTCCGCAGGGGGGAGCTGCCGTTGGCGGAGGCGGTCCGCATGGGCTCCCAGGAAGCGGGGAGGCTGTTCGATGTCCCCAAGGGGAGGATCGCCGAAGGGTACGACGCGGACATCGCGGTGTTCGACCTCAGGTTGTCGTCGAAGATAGACGTCGGGCGCCTCCACAGCAGATGCGGCCACTCCCCGTACGCGGGATTCGACGCGGTGTTCCCCCGGGACGTGCTCGTGAGGGGAAGCCTTCAAGTACGCGACGGAGAGTTCTGCGGCGAACCCATCGGGAGGGACGTCCGTGGAGACCGATATCGACTATTCCGAGATTGCAGGCAGATTGATCGAGTGCCCGCCCGAGTGCGGGATGTGCTGCCTCTGCCAGCCGGAGGTCCTGCCCGACGAGCGCCCGTTCTTCAAGAAGAACCATCCGAGCTGCCTCGTGAAGTCGCGCGGTCCGGACCATTACACCGCTTTGGCCCTCAAGAAGGGCCGCGGGTCCTGCGTGTTCCTCAACGGGAGGCGCTGCTCGGTCTATCAGAACCGCCCCACATACTGCAGGCAGTTCCCCTTCCACCTCTACGCGGGCGACAGGCTCCAGGTGGAGCTGGACCTCTCGTGCAGGGGCGCATGGACCGGGAAGGGGTTCAGCGCAATGGACGAGGCGCGCGCCATAGTCGCGGCCGCCCAGCCCAGGATAACCGGCGCCCTGGAGGAGTCCAGGGCGGTGTATTCCGAGTTCTTCGCCAACTGCAGGGAGGCCGGCGTCATGGCCGACCCGTCCGGTCTGAGGATGTCCGTGTCCGAGAACATCGACATGTTCACCGACCTGGCCTGTCTCAGCAAGATGATGGACATGGCCCAGCTGGAGCCGATCATGTCCCTCCGCGCGGTCCAGCCGGAGAGGAACCCCGATTTCAAAGCTCTGGAGGAAGCAGGGATGGACGCCGCCATGGAATCCATGTCGTCCGACGATCCCCTGAGCGTGCCCGTGTACTGCGATCCGCAGTGGAACTGGAACATGTTCATGGCCGTGGACGGGAAGATCGAGTGGATGGTCATGGACGACGAGGGCGAGCTGCACCACAAGGCGTTCGCCGAGGCGTCCGATATCGAGCTCAAGGTGCCCGACAAGGACGGCATAGCGGTCCTGAGGGACTACGTCAACACCCTGAACGGCAGGGACAGCTTCATGGGGAGCGTCTTCGCCATGATGCACGAGGTCGGGTACGAGGACGACATGTCCAACTCGTACTACGGGTCCATGTGCGTCACGGTCATGGACCTGATCTGGAGGATGTCCATGCTGGACAGGTTCATGGGCGTGGGGTGCGGAGCCGAGGGCATGAGGGAGGCCATAATCTTCTACGACATGGACCGTCTGGATGCCCCCACGATAGGCGGATTCGTCTGACTCGATACCTTAAAATAACCCCTGCTTATTGGTGTCGCCTAGTAGCCGTATAAACGTCCTATCCCGCACGTGCGGGAAAGGTTGCGGCATTCACGATTCATGGAGTGATGATCATGGGAAAGGGAACACCGGCACAGGGAAAACACAACAAGTTCAAGACTCACATCCCCTGCCGCAGGTGCGGCAAGCGCGCGTACCACGTCAGGAAAGGCGTCTGCGCCTCCTGCGGGTACGGCAAGACCGCCACGATGAGGACCTACAGCTGGGCGAAACTCCGCGACTGATCCGAAGGGGATCCGGATGACAGGGCCAAAGCACAGCTGCGGCGTGGTCGGCATCAGCGCCGACTACGACGTCGCCGCTTCGATACATACGGCCCTGATGATCATCCAGAACCGCGGTCAGGAGAGCGCCGGCATCTCTGTTTTCGACGGCGCCTCCATAAACACGCTCAAGGGCAACGGCCTTGTGACCGTCGCCCTCCCCATGGACGAGGTCAGGTCCCTCCTGGGACACGTCGGCGTCGGCCATGTGAGGTATTCCACCACGGGATCCAAGAGCATCATCAATGCTCAGCCGCTCACCGTGATGACCAACTTCGGCACCGTCGCCGTCGCTCACAACGGCGACATCACCAACTTCGCCGAGCTGAAGGAGAAGTACATGAAGGAGGGCTGGACCTTCCTCACGGACTCCGACAGCGAGCTGGTCACGAAACTCATGGGCAAGTACATGACCATGTACAACGACCCCGTCAAGGCCATCAGGGCCACGATGGGTGAGCTGGACGGCGCGTACGCGCTCACCATGATCATCAACGACAGGCTCTTCGCCATACGCGACCCCTACGGGTTCAGGCCGCTGTGCATCGGCAGGCTGGACGGAGGGTACATCGCCGTTTCCGAGAGCGCCGCCATCGACACCCTCGGCGGGGAGCTCGTCCGCGACGTGGAGCCCGGGGAGATCTGCGAGATCACCAAGGATACCTTCAAGATCTATCCGGCGGTGGCGCAGCACCCCAGGTCCTACTGCATGTTCGAGTGGGTGTACTTCGCGAGGCCCGATTCCGTCATCGACGGGAGGGGGGTCTACGACGTGAGGAGGAGCATCGGAGTGATACTGGCGAGGGAATGCCCCGCCGATGTGGACCTGGTCATGCCGGTCCCGGACTCCGGACGCGCACACGCCATCGGGTACTCCGTCGCCACGGGCATCCCGTACGAGGAGGGGTTCATGAAGAACCGCTTCGCGGACAGGACGTTCATCATGCCCGATCAGAAGCAGAGGGAGACGGCCGTCTCCATGAAGATGAACCCGATCAGGAGCACCGTCGAAGGCAAGCGCATCCTGATCGTGGACGACAGCATCGTCAGGGGGACCACCCTGAAGAAGCTCGTCCACATGCTCCGCAAGGCCGGTGCGAAGGAAGTGCATGTCAGGATCGGCAGTCCGCCGATCATCGCTCCGTGCTACTACGGCGTGGACATGAAGAACAGGGACCAGTTCATCGCGACCCGTCACAGCGTCGAGGAGATCAGGGAGATCATCGGCGCCGACAGCCTCGGCTACATCAGCATCGAGGGTCTGGTGGAAGCGCTCGGATTCAAGGAGTGCGACCTCTGTCTCGCCTGCGTGAACGGAAAATACCCCACTCTGATCCCGGGGGAGGTCCACAGGTTCCAGACGCAGCTCCACTCCGACTTCGGCGGGCAGGAAACGGATAGAAAGGTTTAAGTACAAGACTACTATCCACATTTTGAACTGGGCAGGTAGATCAGTTGGAAGATCGTTACATTGGCATTGTAGAGGCCGCGAGTTCGAATCTCGCCCTGTCCACCTCTTCCTTTTCTTACTAATCATGCCATCCGAGGGGTTCTCCCTCGGCGTTCTTCTTCGATAGGAATCGAGTTTTCTGATCCATCCGGGGCGGTCCGTGAGGAACAGCGTCACGCGCTTCCCGCACGACATCGGCATCACGATCCCCTCGTCGGTCATCCTGCGGACAACCTCGTGCATGGTCTCCGGATCGGCCTTCAGCTTCCTCGACAGGAGATCCTCGGTGACGCCGTTGCTCCTGACCATGATCTTGATGATGTTGCAGCTCACGCCGTCGTAGACCGAGCCCATGTCCATCATGCCCGGGAGGACGGCGATCACCTCGTCCTCCCTGAATTCCACCGACGGGAGGTGCTAGCACGCCTTGTAGGACCAGACGACCCCGTCGATCCCGCGGACCGCCGGATCCTTCAGGCCGGACGATCTCAGCAAAGCGGCCAGGTTCGGGTTCCTGGTGCGTTCGCGGAAGCTGTTGCCCGTGCGGACCAGGCCTCCGGGGGAGGACACCGTCACCGATTCGGCCCTGATATCGACCGTTATGGGTTCAGGACTGCAGTAGCTCCTGTGGGAGACAGCATTCAGGAGGATCTCGTTCAGAGCCGCGTGGGGGATCTTCCTGAGCTCGAGGCCGTATTCCTTCGCCAGGCGTCTCCTGATATCGATTATCCTCGTCTTCGCCGATTCGACGTGCGAGTAGACCGGACCTCCGACGACCTCCTCGACGGTCCCTGTGCGGATCCTCACCGTCCAGGGGCACTGGTCGGACATCATCAGGGCGAGGTTGGTGTATCTCGAGAGGTCGTCCCTCATGCCGTAGGCACGGAGGGCGTATCCCGGCCGTCCCTTCCTGGTGTCGATGGCTTCGGTCGTCCAGAACGTGAGGTCCTGGCGCTCCGAAGGGAGCCGGTCGAAGATCTCCTACCCCTTGAGGTACATATACGAATAATTACGTCATAGGAATTATAATAATGTCGCCCGGGCGGGTCCAATCCTATATAATCCCGGGTCAATCAGGAGGGCATGGAAGGCAACGATGTAGTCGCGTGGCTCACCGACAACCTCCCGCAGGTCATCCTGCTGGTAGGGGGGTTGCTGGCGCTGTTGATAGCCGTGACGTACGTCAAGGACAAGGATTCGTGGAAGTACAAGTTCCTCATGTTCCTGGGCCTCGTTTTCGGGGTTTTCATGGCCATCGAGGCCGTCGTCTGCTACGGGCAATGGCAGCTCGTCACATCCATATTCGTGGCCGTGGCGGCATTCACGCTGATCATCCGTCCGTTCCGCGAGATCCACTTCGCGGTGATCCTCGGATTGTTCGTGATGGTCCTGATCTACATATGGCTCGGAGGCATCACGGAGGTTTCCGGCCTGGACCTGTCGTTCGTGGCCCAGAATCCCGCACGTGCCATCATAGCGTTCATCGTCGGAGGATTGTGCTACGCCGTGTTCAATTTCGGGGAGGAGATCGTCAAGTTGTTCGGGAAGCTCCTGAACTGGTGGCCCCTGCTCTTCGTGCTCGGATTGGTGTGCATCGTCGAGGCCGCGTTCATGTTCCTCGGTTACGGTTCGATAACTGACCATATCAATACTGGCTCGGTCAGCTGGCTGGGCTAAGCTTTAAATGGTAGTAGCAGATGGGGGAAAGAGTGGGCTCGTGGCTTAGCCAGGATATAGCGCTGGCCTTCTAAGCCAGACGCCCCGGGTTCGAATCCCGGCGGGCCCGCCAAGGATGCATGTCCTTCGGGGCACATTCAAGGAAGGTAGGATCATGAAGAGAGGCTCGCGCGCCTGGAAGAAACGCGGTAACCAGCGTTGGAAATGGCGCAAGAAGAAAATGAGAAGAAGAAAGAGAGCAGCAAAGATGCGCAAGAAGTGATTGCAACTCGCAATCACGCTCAAGGGGGTATAGGCTAACCTGGCAGACTGGTGGGCTCCAGTTATTGAGAGTGATTGAAAATGGGTTTGCTGACAGTTGATGATTAACTGGAGCGATGACTCATTGATTCAACCGGGGTCGCTCCCCGGTAGTGGAAACCCGCTGACGAGGGTTCAAATCCCTCTGCCCCCACCTGCGCTTCTTTACTAATCTCCCGGCACTTCCGTGCCGAGACAACCTTTTCCACTTTTCCATTATTTCAGTTGCTTCGGCGAGGTTGCCGTTGGGGATTTCTCTTTGATTCCTGTAGGAATCGGATAGAAGGCCATTAGGTGGTTTACCCTGACATATGTCGGGGCATTTACTAGGACAGTGTTTTAGTAATTCGGAGAGAACGAAGTGGTTTGGAAATGGTTTCGAACCCGATCAGTTCTTGAAACTGTGGATCGGAGCGGGTATGCGACCGCCCCTGTTGA